>DASYSS010000032.1 GCA_036003045.1 Gemmatimonadaceae bacterium | reverse complement strand
AACCGGCGCGCGGCTCTTCGGCCGAATGGACATCGAGCACGCTCGACAGCCGGCTCCCATATCGCGCCGGAAATCCGCCCGTCATGAGCGTAATGTCGCCAACGGTCGGATCGATGAACGTGCTGAACAACCCGCCGACATGAAACGGGTTGTAGATCGGATAGCCGTCGAGGAGTATGAGATTCTGATCCGCCTCGCCGCCGCGCACGTTGAAGCCCGTCGAGAAATCGTTGCGCGCTTCGACCCCCGGCAGCAGTTGCACGATGCGCAGAACGTCCGGGTCGCCGAGCTTCGGCACTCCCTCCGCCGCGCGCGCCGTGATCTGCACCGTTCCGACCGCCGGTCTCGAGTCGAACAGCTCGCGGTCGATCGGCCGCGCTTCGGTTTTCACCGCGTTCAGCACCTGCGCCTCCGCCTGCAACCGCAGCTCGATCCGCGTCGTGTCGCCCGCGCGCACGACGACCGCGCGATCCAGCGTCGCGTAGCCGAGCAAATGCGCGCGGATCGTCCGATCACCGGCGGCCACCGCACGAATGACGAATCGGCCGTCCGAGTCGGCGATCGCCCCCTGCGTCGTGCCCACGACGGAGACCGCGGTCCCCGCACGACGCTCCCCTCTCTCCGCATCCACCACGCGTCCGGCGATGACGCCGGTCGTGTCTCGCCGCGCCGGTTGTTGCGCGCGCAGTGACTCGCCCATGCCGCCGAAGGCGAGACACACGAACGCCAGCGCCGCCGTCGTGACGTATTTCGACAGAATCACGCGATGCACGTCCCGTGGGTCGTCGATGGTCTGTCGATCGAGGTCGAGCGCCGGCGGACCGATCAGGAACGGGTGCAACTGGTTTCCGCCCGCCGCGCCGTGCGCGCCAATCTGATCGTCGAACGAAACGATCTCGTATCCGTCGTAGGCCCCGAAGATCGTGAGATCGCCGGTGTTCGGTTGGGAAACGAGTCGTTCGAGCGCGCGAATCACGAGAGAAGAAGTCCCGTAGGGCTCGAGAGGGTTCGCGCCTTCGATCACGCGGGTCACCCCGTCGTCGAGAATCGCGCGACCTGTCCTACTCTCCACGTGGACCGCGGTTCCGTTTCGCGCCGCCAGCAGCCCGACGCCCGGGTGGTCGAGCAGGGCATCGTACAGCGCGGCCTTCCGGCGGTCGTCGGCGATCTGGTCGATGTCGAGCGGGCGCGGGTCGTCGGCGAAGTACAACAGCGCCAGGTCGGAGCTGTACGTGACGACGACGTCGTGTCCCGCCTCGACGCGGTACTTCTCGGGCAGGATCAGCTCGCGAAGGCCGTACTTGCTCCGCACCCAATCCCGCGCCCGCAGAATGATTCCACGCACCGTGCGATGCCGCTCCGGCGTCGCCTCGGCCACGGCGTCAACGACGCGCGCGCTCATGTCGGCGTACTCGCCGTCCTGGGCGAAGCTGGTGCTCGAGCTCAACGCCCGCTCACCCGTCCGCGCCGCGTCGCGCTGCAGGATGTGCTCGACCGTCGTGCCGAGCGTCTCGCCGAAGCGCACGCGGTAGCTCACCGACGGCGTCATCCCGTGGTCGGAGAGAATCACGAGATCGTACTGGCGTCCACCGGCGTTGCGGATCATTCGACGGATCTCGCGGATGCGCGCGTCCGTGCGTCGCAGATCGCGCAGCGCTTGGAAACTCGCCGGACCGAAGTGATGTCCCAGCTCGTCATACTGCATGAACGTGCTGTAGATGACCGGCACACCGAGGTAGACGTCGAGCAGCACGGCCATCGTTTGCAGCTCGCGCACGATCACGCCCGTGAGCACGCGGATGAACGGAAAGAGTCCTTCACTGTGCGTCCGTCGTCCCGTCAGTTCCGCGATGCTGCGCTCATAGTCCTCGCGCAGCCACTCGAGCGCGGCCTGAACGCCCATGCGCAGCACGCGGATCGGGTGGATGAGCATGAGCATCGCCATGCGCCACCCGCCGAGCCGCGCGAAGACGGACGTCTGTGCGCGCGTCGCGACGGTGAACGCGACGTTCTGGGCGTCGCCGTCGAGCAAGTTCACGTAGCTCGATCCGCCCGCCAGCGCGCCGGGCGCGGTGATGCGGTCGCGGATGTACTGCACGCCCGCCGGCGTGTTGCACGTGATGACGCGCTGCTCTGCCTTGTCGTAGAAGCGGAACGCCGGAATCCCGTCGTTCTCGCCGTGGAAGAATCCGGCCTGGCAGTAGGGCGTCGCCGACGGGAGCCCGCAGAACCAGCCGCGCAACGTGTACCCTTCCTCGCGCACCATTTGCTCGATCGTCGGGCAGTACCCGAGCTCGATCGCGCGACGCAGCTCGGCGTACGCCAGCGCGTCGATCTGGAGCATGACGAGGCCACGACGTTCGTCGCGAGGTCGCCGCTCCCGGCGGAAGACGCGATATTTGAGGGCGAAATACCACTTCAACAGTCGCGACGGACGCCGCCTTTCTACACGAGGCGCGCCGTCCACGTGAGGCGTGCCCGCGTTCAGCGGCACGCCATCCGCCTCGGGGGGACGATTGGCAGGCACCGTCGGTGTGGCGATCGCGTTCGGCGCCGGGCTCGCGAGCTTTCTCTCGCCTTGCGTGCTTCCGCTCATTCCGAGCTACATCACTTTCATCACGGGACTCTCGCTCGACGACGCCAACCGCGCGCGGCGCACGACCGTCGTCCACGCGTTGCTCTTCGTCGCCGGCTTCTCGATCATCTTCCTCGCCCTCGGCGCTTCGGCCACGCTCATCGGTCGCCTGCTCGTCACGTATCGGGTCTGGATCAGTCGGGTCGGCGGAGTGCTGGTCCTCGCCTTCGGCCTGTACCTGCTCGGCGTCTTCAACCTAGGCATCTTCGCTCGAGAGCGCCGGATCCATCTCACAGACAAACCGCTCGGCTACTTCGGGACGGTGCTGGTCGGAATCGCGTTTGGGGCCGGGTGGACGCCGTGCATCGGACCCATCCTGGGCAGCATCCTCACCTACGCGGCGACCCAAGCGCAGGTGTCGCGCGGCGTCGCGCTGCTCGGTGCCTATTCGCTCGGCTTGGCGGTTCCATTCGTGTTGGCGGCCGTCGCCGTGGAACGGTTCCTCGCCGCCTTCGCGATCGTCCGCGGCCACATTTTCTGGGTCAGCCGCGTCGCCGGCGCGGTCCTCGTCTTGGTCGCGGTCCTGATGATCAGCGACTACATGTCGGTGCTCACCGGCGTCTTGCAGGGCTGGACGCCCAACGCCCTCAAACAGCTACTGTAGCTCGGCGATCCAGTCCCGGCTGCGGTCGATCAGGTCACGCACCGAGACCGGCTTTACCAACACGTCCGAGCATCCGGCGTCGAGGCACCGCTGCCGAGTCTCTCGATCGTCGTGCCCGGTCAGGACGACGATCCTTTTTGTACCCGAATTCTTGAGCGGCTCCGCGAGCAACAACCCGTCGCCGTCCGGAAGCGTCAGATCCAACAAGGCCACCGACGGCGGATCACTCCGCGTCACCGCCAACGCGCTCTCGATCGAATCCGCCACCGATACACGCCACGGCACCGTCTCCAGCAGAATCTGGAGCGCCGTCGTCACGTGCTCGTTGTCCTCGACGATCAATATGTGCGGCGCCACGTGCTGTCTCTACTCGCGGGTGCGTACATGATTCCTCTTCCGTACGGTCCGCGTATTGGCCTGTGTAGCTGTACCAATTGGTACTGCACCGATTTCGCGGAATGAAGGGATTTCGCGGAAAAACGCTCTTTGTTTTAAAGAATACTTTTTGCTTTTTCCGCGATACTCCGCCCAATCCGCGAAATCCGTAGTCCCTAGTCGTAAGGGCCGACAAGGCGCTACGAAAGTATTACGCCACCTGGGACTCAATCGGCGCGAGGCGGCGTGACAGGCACGGTGAAAAAGAACCGGCTGCCGGCGCCGAGTCGGCTTTCGACCCAGATGCGGCCGCCATGCATCTCGACGAGCTTGCGCGCGATCGTGAGCCCGAGCCCGGTGCCGTGGTGCGGACGCGAGGGCGTCGCGTCGACCTGGGCGAACTCGCGGAAGATGAGGTCGTGGTGCTCTGGCGCGATGCCGACACCCGTGTCGCCGACTTCCACCATCACCGATTGCACCGGCTCGCCGCTCGCCAAACACGCCTTCAGCCAGACGCGGCCGCCGGCGGCCGTGAACTCGATCGCGTTGCCGAGCAAGTTGCCGACGACGTGCGCGATCTTCTCGCGGTCGGCGGTCACTACCGGCACGCCGGCGTCGGCTTCGACGAAGAGCGTCAGTCGCTTTTTCTTGAGCAGCGACTCGTTGAGAGCGCTCGCCTGTTCGAGCACCTCGCGAACCGTGAAGCGCGTCGGGATGATCGCCAACTGGTCGGCCGCGCCGCGCGCGTAGGTGAGAATCTCGCCGACTTGATCGAGCAGCTGACGTCCGCCATGAATGATGCCGTTCACGCTCTCGAGTTGCCTGGGCGACAGATCGCCCAGAATGCCGTCGCGGAGAATCTCGGCGTGCGTGATCACCGCGGTGAGCGGCGTGCGGAGGTCGTGGGAGATGTTGGCGAGGAACTGCGTCTTGAGTTTGTCGCGCGTACGAAGCTCGGCGATTTGCAGCATCGCCTCCTCGAAGCGCGTCTGAAGCGCGGCGAGTCGCGCCTCTGCGCTCGTCGGTGCGGTCATTGGCGATCGGATGTCTGCTGCGGATTCAACCCGGCTCATGCGTTGACATTACCTCTTGGAATCGCGTCTGCCAACTCGGGGTCCGTCAGGCCATTTTGTCCTCCCCCCGTACCACCTCCATCCCCCGGCTCCTCATCGATGGAGTCCTCGAGCTGCTGCCGGCTCAGGAGCGACCAATACCGGCCCCCGGCCGCCAAGAGCTCCGCGTGCTTACCCTGCTCGACGACCCGGCCTTCGTCCAGCACGATGATCCACGTCGCGTCCCGAATCGCGCTGACTCGATGGGAGGCGATCATCGCGGTTCGTCCGCTCAAGGCCTCGCGAAGTGACCGTAATATCTCAGCTTCGGTGTGCGTGTCCACTGCCGACAGCGCATCGTCGAGGAGCACGATGGCGGGCCGCCGGGCGAGCGCTCTCGCCAGCGCGGCGCGCTGCTTTTGGCCGCCCGACAGGTTGATCCCGCGTTCGCCGAGTACGGTGTCGTACCCGCCGGGGAAAGCCTCGATCGTGTCGCCGAGCTGTGCGACGTCGGCGGCCCAGCGCCCGTCGGCGTCGCTCGTGTCCGCGTAGGCGAGATTGCTCGCGATCGTGTCGGAGAAGAGAAAGCTCTCTTGTGGCACGTAGCCTATCTCTCGACGCAGGGTCGCGAGGTCGAGCTCTCGAGTCGGCACTCCGTCGATTCGAATCTCACCCTCCTGCGGGTCGAAGAGGCGCGGCACGAGGTCCATCAACGCGCTCTTGCCGCTCGCCGTCGCACCGACCACCCCGATCGTCGCACCCGCCGGAACCGTGAAGCTTACGTTGCGAAGCACCCAGCGCGGCTCTCCGTCCGCGTGCGCCGGATAGTGGAAGCCGACGTTGACGAACTCGATGCCGCGTCCGCCGCGCGTCGGCGGCAGCGTGCGCGGATGCTCCGGCTCCTCGAGCGCCGGCTTCGCGTCGAGCACGTCGAGGAGTCGCGTCATCGACGCCGCGCCGCGCTGAAACAGGTTGATGACCCAACCCAGCGCGATGAGCGGCCACGTGAGCATGCCCAGGTAGAGACCGAATGCGACGAAGCTTCCGACGGTGATCGATCCGCGCAGCACGAGCACACCGCCGACGCCCACGACGCTCACCATGCCGAGCCCCGCGAGAATCGAGAAGCCTGGCTGCATGGCGCCGTAGAGCCGCGCGAGCGCCATGTTCCGCTCGAGATATTCCTCGTTCGCCGCCGCGAACCGCGCGATCTCGGCGCGCTCCTGCCGGAACGCGCGCACGATGCGCACGCCCGCAAGATTCTCCTGCGCGAGCGTGGTGAGGTCGGAAAAGTGTGACTGCACGGCTTCGAAGCGTGCGTGAATTCGTCGCCCGATGAGAATGCCCAGCAGCGGAAGCAGCGCCATCGGCAGCGCGGCCGCAGCGGTCAGCCCCGGCGAGATATACACCATGAACGCCAAAGCGAACGCGCCGCCGGCGATCGTGTTGGTGAGGTACATCACCGCCGGGCCCGCGGCCATTCGGACGGCGCTCAAATCGTTCGTCAACCGGGCCATGAGGTCGCCGGTGCGTACGCGGGAGTAGTATGTGGCATCGAGCCGTTCTAAATTTCTGAACAGATCGTTGCGTAGGTCGTATTCGATCCAACGGCTCATGCCGTTGAGAAGCTCTCGCATCCAGAAGCGTCCGACACCTCCGATGAGCGACACGCCGATCATGGCGGCGCCGAGGAGCCAAATGGAACGCAATGGAGCGCCGGCCCGGATACCGTCGAGCGCGCGGCGCAGGAACCACGGCCCCGTGCTCGCGAACGCCGCCGATGTGACGACAAGCACAACGCCCGTGACCACTGAACGACGGTACGGTCTATAGTACGGAATTAATCGCCGAAGCGAGCGCAGCGACGGCACCGACTTTGCCACTTCTTAGTGTACTCCAGGAGGATTTCCCATGACCCCACCCATCATGACGAAAGATACCCGCCGCCTCGGCGCGTCGATCGTGCTCGCTGCCGCGCTCTTCGCGGCGTGTAGTAAAGAAGCGAAGAAAGGTCCCGACAGCGCCGCGCTCGGCGCGGACAGCTCGCTGAGCCGCGATCTCGCGATGGCGAATCACGACAGCGCGGCGAAGCCTCAGTTGAAGGACACTGCTCCCGCTCCCGCTGCCGCGCCCGCGCCGGAACGCAAGCGTCCCGAGCCTCGCGCGCATGACGTGAAGCCGTCGACGCCGAAGCCCGGCGCCGCCGCGACGTCCGTGACGACGCCGAGCGGCAACAGCGAGACGAAGAATCCCGCGGGCAGCGAAGGCGCGAAGGCGGGCGGCGCGGTCGGCATGATCGCGGCCGGCACGACGCTCAACCTTCATGCAAGTGAGAAGGTCTGCACGAACACCAACGCGGTCGGCGACCACGTGAGCGCTACGCTCGACGGCGCGGTGTCCGGCACGAACGGCGCGTCGATTCCGTCCGGCGCGACGGTGAACATGACCGTCACTGAGCTCAAGCGCAGCGAGAACTCGAACGATCCGATCGTCATCAACTTCGCCGTCAATTCCGTGACGTTCGGCGGCAAGACGTATCCGCTCGATGCCAGCGTGACGTCCGCATCGATCGACCGCATCCGCGACGAGTCGAAGGGCAAGGACGTGCAGAAGGTCGCCGTCGGCGCCGTCGCCGGCGCCATTGCCGGAAAGCTCATCGGCAAGAGCACCAAGGGCGCCGTGATCGGTGGCGCCGCGGGAGCCGCCGCCGGAGCCGGCGTCGCCGCCGCCACGGCCAACTACCAGGGCTGCATCCCAGCCGGCGGTCCCATCGTCGTCAAGCTCAACTCGGCGGCGACTGTCAAGGCCTAGTTCGCGAGCTTTAGAGATGTCAAACGGGGCGCTCCTTCGCGGGCGCCCCGTTTTGCTTCTTGCCGTCGGCTACCTGCAGAGCGGCTTCGTTTTCGCCTTGCCGACGATGAACGTCGTCGCCGGAGCTAGAAGCCCTGCCTGAGTCCGATCTTGACCGTGTAGTTGGTCGGCGGCGCCGTCGTGACCGTGTTCCCGGAATCATGCAGCACGAACAGCAACCCCGTCTCGAAATACATGTCCGTTCTGGGCGTCAGTGACACGCCCAACTGATAGTCGGTCCCGAACGTCGGATCCCAACCGCCCCCCATTCCGCTCAACTTCGTATCCGTCGTCGCGTCGCGGAAATTGCCGAACTGCGTGGCGCCGGCTTTGAGAACGAACGACGAGCGAATCCCCAGAAATCCTCCGCCCAAACGCCCCGTGATCAGGAACTGCGTCACGTCTGCCTTGGCGATGCACCCGCCAAGCGTTGGGCAGGACCCGAACACGCCGACCGGGTTGTAGTTCAATCGCGGCGACGCAAAAGCGGCTTCGAGTCCGACCGCCGACCCGGCCGTGAGCGTCTTCTCGACTGTCGCCGCGACCGACGTGGTCCATCCAAAATCCCACGTCGTGTTGCTCCGGCCGTCGGTGTACGTGCCGAGCTCGAAGAGCCCATACGAAAGACCGACGTTGTACGGGCTCGTCGGTTCAGGGCCACGCGGCGCGCGGATCTGCGCATTGGCGCGAGTCGTCAACGCCACGCCGACGAGAACACACGACCACACGAATCGCTGTCGCACTCGGGCCTCCGGGCGTTGTTGCGGGTCGTGCACGACTCCGCCTAAGTTAGCCGCCACATGACGTTCATCGACCCTCGGCTCACCGAGCGCCGGAACGCGCGCACGGCCGCGATCGATCTCGCCACGCCGCTCGAAATCGTCGACCTTATAAACGCCGAAGATCGAACCGTTCCCGAGATCGTCGGCGCGCAGCGCGAGGCGATCGCCCGCGCCATCGAGACCGCCGAAGCCACCTTTCGCCGCGGCGGCCGGCTGTTCTACGTCGGCGCCGGCACGTCCGGGCGACTCGGTGTCCTCGACGCCTCCGAGTGTCCGCCGACCTACGGTACCGACCCCGAGATGGTGCAGGGGGTCATCGCCGGCGGAGCGCCGGCCCTCACGCGCTCGCAGGAGGGCGCCGAGGATCGCATCGAAAGCGCGGCCGAAGACCTCACTGCGCACGGCGTCCGCGAAGGCGATTTCGTCATCGGAATCGCAGCCTCGGGGACCACGCCCTACGTGCGCCGTGCGCTCGAGCATGCCCGTGTCGTGAGCGCGGCGACGGCCCTCGTCGCCTGCTCCCCGCCTCCTCAGGAGACACTCGACCTCGTCGATATCCTGATTCTCCCGCTGACCGGCCCCGAGGTCGTCACCGGCTCGACCCGAATGAAGGCGGGCACCGCCACCAAGCTCGTGCTCAACATGATCACGACGGGCGCCATGATCCGGCTCGGCAAGACCTACGGCAACCTCATGATCGACCTCCGCGCCACGAACAACAAGCTCAAGGATCGGAGCGAGAGAATTCTCATGGAGGTTTGCGAGGTCGGCCGAAAAGACGCGCGCGATCTGCTCGAGCAAGCGGGCGGCGTGGTGAAGACCGCGATCGTCATGCATTTCCTCGAGACCTCGCGCGCCGATGCCGACCGCGCGCTCGACGAGGCGGGCGGCGTCATTCGGCGAGTCGTCGACCGCCCACCGCCGCCCGTACCCGACATTCCATTGTGAGCGTCTACGTCGGCTTGATGTCGGGCACCTCACTCGACGGCATCGCGGCCGCCGTCGTCCGGTTCATCGCCGACGACCCGAGCGACAACCGCATCGAGTCCCAGCTGCTCGCGTTTCGCTCTAGCCCGTACACTCCGGCGCAGCGCACGCGCCTGGAGGCCGCGCTCGAGGGCGGATCGGCGCGCGACTACTGCAACCTCGCCTTCGACCTCGGCCACTGGCTCGCCGACTCGGCGATCGGTGCGCTCGCCGACGCCGGCGTTCCTCGCGGCGACGTGCGCGCGATCGGCTCGCACGGCCAAACGCTCTGGCACGACCCGCCCCACTCGACGTGGCAGCTCGGGGAATCCGCCGTGATCGCCGAGCGGACGGGCATTTCGGTCGTGAGCGACTTTCGCGTTCGCGACGTCGCCGCCGGAGGGCAGGGCGCGCCGCTCGTTCCCATCGCCGACGCGATTCTTTTTTCCGGCGACGATTGGCGCGCCCTCCAGAACATCGGCGGCATCGGCAACGTCACCGTCGTTCCCCCGGGCGGCGACGTGCGCGGCGTGCGCGCCTTCGATACCGGGCCGGGCGTCACCGTCGTCGATGCGGTGACGAGATTGTTGAATCCTTCACTGACGTTCGACGTCGACGGCGCGCTTGCCGCCGCCGGATCTCCCGTCGATTCCGTGGTCGATCGTCTCCTCACGCACCCATACTTCTCGACCGACCCGCCCAAGTCCACGGGCCGCGAGCTCTTCGATCGCGCCTACGCCGAGTCGCTCGTCGACGATTGCCGTGCGGCCAAGCAGGGCGCGACGACGCCGGACATCGTCGCCACCGCGGCCGCTCTCACGGCGCGCAGCATCGCCGACTCGTATCGCCGGTTCTTGCCTGAGCCGGTCACGGAGGTGCTGGTCTCTGGCGGCGGCGCCAGGAATCCGACGCTGATGCGGATGATCGAGCATGCGCTCGCTCCGCTCTCCATTCGCCCGTTCGCGGCCCGCTACTTCGATGGCGAAGCCAAAGAAGCCGTCGCCTTCGCGCTCCTCGCCCACCTCCACCTCGAGTCACGCGCCGCCAACGTCCCGCGCGCGACGGGAGCAAAAGGTCCGCGAATTCTGGGCAAGCTCACGCCGGCCTGAGGGAAGTTCGCCCGGAACTCCGGCTACGAGGTTCGCCGAGAAAATTCAACACAGATGACGCAGATTGGAACGACAATCCCGCAGATAAAAGCTTATAAACAATCTGCGGGATCGTTTTTCAAAATCTGCGGCATCTGCGTTGAGTTTTTCTGGCCTGGTAGAGCCGATCCGGCTCAGCGTGGCGCGGCGTTTCGACGTTCCCTAGGGACTCGGCGGTCCGCTCGTTACAGCGTCAACGCGTGGCCGCCGAGTACAGGAACCACAGCGCGCCCGCGATCGCCAACGCGAGCAGCCCAAACGAAATCGTCCGTCCCGCGTTTCGCCTCGCGTCCGAGACGACCGGTGGCGGAACCTCGGGGGCGGGAGGCTGCGCCTTCTGCGGCGTGTACTTCTTCAATAGCTCCTGGGGCGACAGTTGCTGCGGGCGGGCCGGCGGCGGCTCGTCGCCCAACTCGCCGGCCACGTTTGCCGGCAGCCCTTCGATCGCTTCCATCTCTTCAGTCGGAAAGACTCGCGGGTCGATGCCGAATGCATCGATCGGGTCCGTCGGCGTGAGCGTGCTCGGAAGCGGGAAGACCTGGTGTCCCACTTCATCCGTGTCGGCGGGCGGGAAAAGCCCATTCCCGTCGAACCGCGCCAAGATGACCGTGATGTTGTCCGGTCCACCCCTCGCGTTCGCCAGATCGATCAAGCTTTGACACGCGGCTTCTAGGTCGTCCTGCTCCGTCACGACTTCGGCGATCGCGTCTTTGTTGAGTTGACTCGAGAGTCCGTCGCTGCACAACACCAGCACGTCGCCGCGTCGCACCGGCTGGTGCGTGAGATCGACGCGGATGTTCTGCTCGGGACCGAGCGCCTGGAGGATGATGTTGCGACGCTCGCTGTGCTCGGCCTCTTCTTCCGTGAGCTCGCCCGCCTCGACGAGCTTCTGCATCAGCGACTGATCCTTCGTGATCTGTCGCGCGACACCGCGGCGCACGACGTAGGCCCGAGAGTCGCCCACCTGTGCCAAATACAGCGTGTCGCCCAGCAGGCCGGCGATCGTCGCCGTCGTCCCCATCCCGCGATACTCGGCGTGCTGCGACGCGTACGTGTGGATCTGCGTGTTGGCGTTCTTGGTCGCCGTCTTGAGCGCGAGAACGAACGCCTCGGCGTCGGTCGCGGGTTGCTGGACCCAGTTCGTGCGCATCTCGGTCTTGATCGACTCGACCGCCATCGCGCTCGCGATCTCGCCGGCGGCCGCGCCGCCCATGCCATCCGCGACCATGAACAGCGACCCCTTCGGACCCGCCCCTTGTTGTCGCGTCGCGGTCGGCAACGACGAATCGTCCGTCGACAGATCGGCGACGAGATACGCGTCCTCGTTGTGCTCGCGAGTCCGCCCCACGTCTGTTTTGCCGAACACATGCACGACGATTCCAGCACCAATCGCGTCCGGGTTCGGCGTCACAGGGAAGGGGGCGGAGGATGGACTCGGTGGGGAGGAGATATCCGCAGGGGGAAGGTCGCCGGCCCAGACTAGCCGACGAGGTGAACGGGCGGGAAGAGCATGGCCGGCGAATATAGACCGACCGGGAGGGCGTGGTCAATCAATTGCACCGCCGTGCGTTGCATGACGTCCTGGAGGTGGTGCGGAGCGTCCTATCGTCGCCTGGCCGGGTCCAAATAGCTTTCCGATCGCATGCGAACCGTGTGTCTCCGCGCCCATGATCCCCTCGTCTCGCTTGCGTCGGCCCTGAGCCTCGCCGCCGCATGCAGCTCGCCCGGCCGGTTGCCGACGCCGACTCCCACGCCGACCCCGACGTCGGCAAAGCCCGCGGCGCCCAGCCCGCCGGCTGCCAATCCATCGGTCGCGCCCGCTGCGGCGCTACCTCCTAGGGACGCCACTCGGCCGGCACCCTTGCCGCCGATACCGCTCGTGGAAGGTCCCGTCGCGGTGAAGGTGCAGTTCCCGTCCCCCAACGAAGCAATCAGCGTCCGCGACTCCAACTTCATTTTCGGCTCCGTCGGCAACGGCCACGCCGAGCTGACAATAAATGGGACGCCCGTTCCGGTGGCACCAAATGGTGCTTTCCTGGCGTTCCTCCCGGTGCCTCCGCCGACTGCCCCGCGTTACGAGCTTGTCGCGCGCACGCCGACGGACAGCTCGCGTGCCGTGGTGCGCGTGCGTGTTCCACCCCCTCGTCCGGACCTCTCGACCCCCACTGGTCGCCTCGCGATCGATTCGTCGAGCGTCTCACCGCGCGGCGGCTATCGCGCGTTGCGCGACGAGGAGCTCGTTCGCGTGAGCGTGCGCGCCTCGCCCGACGCTGACGCGTCGGTAGTCACGAATGGAATGAATCAGCCGCTCGTCTACCTCGGCGGAAATCTTTACGCGACCGACGTGCGTGCGGTCGATCTGCGGAACGGCGGTCAGCTGGTCGTTTCCCGCGGCAGCGAGATGATTCGCATGGAGCTCGCGAAGATCTACGAGCCGCGCCCGGCACATTACGTGATGCTCGGCGACACGATCGCCCAGCGCGACACCGACGCCTACGTCATCGGCCGGCCGACGCCCGGCGGCACATACAAATGGATGTTCGTGCCGGGCACGATCGTGCTCGAGACGGGTCGCGTCGGCGACAACGTCCGTGTGCGGCTCGATTCTCAGCTCGAGGTTTGGGTGGACTCGGAGAACGTGAAGTCGCTCATGCCCGGATATCCCGCCCCGCATCGCACCATCGGCCCCATGTCCGTCGTCCCCTCGGCCGAGTGGGTCGATCTCGTGCTGCCGATTTCATCGGCGCCCCCGTTTTTGGTGGAGCAGGACACGCGGCACGTGTCGTTGACGCTCTATGGGACGCAGGCGTCGCCGGAGACGATCAAGTATCTCCAGAACGAGCCGTTCATCCGCGTCATCAACTGGGTGCCCGTCGGCTCGGATCGAATTCGGCTCGACATCGAGCTCTCGCGTCCTCCCTACGGCTATCTGGTGCTCTTCGATCCGCGCGGTTTCGTTCTGCGTTTGAGACGGCCGCCGCGCATTTCCGCGGCGCGGCCGCTCGAGGGACTCACCATCACCGTCGATCCGGGACACCCGCCCGGCGGCGCGCTCGGTCCCACCGGCCTGACCGAAGCCGTGGCGGTCCTGCCCGTTTCGTTCAAGTTGCGCGACATCCTCGAGTCGCGCGGCGCCCACGTCGTCATGACGCGGACGACGATGGATCCCGTCGACCTCCATCTCCGCTCGGTCATCGCGCGGCGCGCGAACTCCGCGGCCCTCGTCTCGATTCATCTCAACGCGTTCGGCGACGGCGTCGATCCCTTCCCGAACGTCGGCACGAGCACTCTCTTCTTCCATCCCCAGACCGAACCGCTCGCGCGACTCGTGCAGTCCGGCATGGAATCCGAGATGGGCCTCCGCGACCTCGGCGTCCACTACCAGAACATCGCGATTGGTCGCACGACCTGGATGCCCTCGCTCATTTGCGAAGGAGCGTTCTTGATGATTCCTGAACAAGAGAACGCACTCAAGACGCCGGAATTTCAAGAACGCTACGCTCGCGGGGTCGCCGACGGGATTGAGGCGTATTTCAGGTCCATCGCGCAGTGAACGGGTGGACGGGTGGACGGGTGGACGGGTGGACGGCTAAGCGCCGACGACGCCCACTCGCGCCTCGAGTCTGGCGACTGACATCTCGGCTGTTTCGCGTCCACCTGTCCACCCGTCCACCCGTCCACCTTGTTCTCGCCGCAATTCTCCTCACGCGCACAGCCGCCGGCCAAGCTCCGAACCTCACCTGGCGCACCCTCACCACGCGCCACTTCCGCATCAACTTCAATCCGCCGCTCGAACCGCTCGCCCGCCGCCTCGCGGCAGACGCCGAGCGTGCGTACGACCAGCTGTCGCACGAGATGCACCCGCCGCGCGGGATGATCGACGTCGTGTTGTCGGACGACGTGGACTTCTCCAACGGATCCGCGACGTCCTTTCCGTCGAACCGCATCGTCGTTTACGCCAATCCGCCGGCCACCGAATCCGCGCTGCGCTACACGAACGATTGGACGCAGATGGTGATCACGCACGAGCTCACGCACATCTTTCAGCTCGATCGCGTGCGCGGCATCTGGGCGCTGAGCCAACATGTTTTCGGCCGCTCGCCACCCACCTTCCCGAACCTGTACGCGCCGTCGTGGATCCTCGAGGGTCTCGCCGTCTACGAGGAGTCGCACTTGGCCGGCGCCGGCCGCGTCGAAGGATCCGAGCACCGGATGATCGCGCGATCGTCCACGGTCGACGCGGCCTTTCCGCGTATCGGCGCGTGGAGCCTCGGGCAGCCGCGCTATCCGTTCGGCGAAGCCGCATACGCCTACGGCTCGCTCTTCATGGACTACCTCGCGAAGACCCGCGGCGACACGACCATCCGCAAATTCGTCGAGGCGCAGAGCGGTTATCTGATTCCATACCTGCTGAATCCTCCCGCGCGGAGTGGATTCGGCATTTCGTTCACGAAGGCCTGGTCGGAGTTCCGCGACTCCATCGCGCGAACCATCCGCGAACCGGGCGCTCGGCCGCTGCAAGCGTGGCGGCAGCTCACGCGCGACGGCCCATACGCGTTCTCCCCGCGCTGGCTCGGCGATTCGACCATTCTCTACAGCGGCGGTCCCGGACGGCAGACCTTCGGAGCGTATCGCGTCGACCTGTCTGGTAAGGAGCACCGCATCGGGCGCCGCAACGGCATTTCGCCCAACCTGGGGCTCGCCAACGGCGATCTCCTCTTCTCGCAGATCGAGTTCGTGAATCCGTATCAAGAGCGATCCGACCTGTACGTGCAGCGCGGCGGCAGCCAGCACCGAATCACATACGGAAAACGCCTCACCACGCCCGACGTCCGCGCCGACGGCGCCATCGTCGCTTCGCAGATCACCGCGGGCGCCACGCATCTCGTTCGGCTTTCGCCCGACGGCAAGACGATCACGCCGCTCACCACCGGCAGCTTTGACGAGTGGTGGACGGAGCCGCGCTGGTCCCACTCCGGCGATCGCATCGTCGCGTCGCGCTGGATGCGCGGCAACGTCTCGCAGATCGTCGTGCTCGACACGCTCGGCCGCATCCTCCACCTCGTCTCGAGCGGCGGCTCGATCGAGCGATCGCCGAGTTGGCTCCCCGGCGATGCGGGAGTCATGTACAACTCCGACCGCGACGGAGCGACGCAGATCTACGTCGAGCGATTCGCCGACACGCACACGTTCGCGGGCGCTTCGACGCGGCGCTTGAGCGACGTCGTCACGGGCGTGTTCGACCCGGTCCCGTCGATCACGGGTACACACCTCGCTGCTATAGACTTCCGGATCAACGGCTACCACCTCGGCGTCGGTACCTACGACGCCAACTCGGGAACGCCCGTCCCCGACTATCGCGACACGCTTCCCCACGCCGGCGTCGCGCCGCTCATCACGAACGACACGACGCGCGTCGGGCCATACCACGCGTGGTACAGCTTCTATCCGCGCTACTGGCTCCCGGTCATCAACCCCGGGATCGACGGCGGCTACCGCATCGGCGTGCTCACGACCGGCGACGACGTCATCGGGCGCCACTCGATGCAAGCGCAGGTCGCCTTCCCGACGAACAACACCGGCATCGTTGGAGAAGTCTCATATCAGTACGCCGGCCTCGGCCTTCCGATCCTTTCGGTCGATGCGTTTCAGGATTGGCAGTCGCTCGGCGGCGTCTTCGCGCCCACGCCGGGCCGGCCAATCATCGGCGAGGTGTTCCGTCGCGTTCGCGAAGCCGACTTCCTTGCGACCTACCTTCGCCAACACGTGCGATCCGCGCTCTCGATCTCGGGCGGCTTCGGCGTCGAATCGCGTTCGCATACGACGACCGCGCCGGTTTCGATCGCCCAGCTCGACACCGCCGGTGAGCTCGGCAGTCCCAGCTTCCCGACGCTGACCGCCGCGCTCGGCTACGCGAACTATCAGCGTCCGCCGTTCAGCATCTCGCCCGAAGACGGCTTTCAATTCAACGCCACGGTGCGCGACCGGCTGCGCAGCGGACCGGCCGGTCAGGGCGGTGCCAGCCTCAGCACCGTCGGTATTCTTTCACTGTACAAATCGCTCGACCTCCCCGGCTTCGCCCATCACGTGATCGCCCTGCGCGGTGCGGTGGGATGGGCCGACGTCAACGCCAACGGGTATTACGTCGTCGGTGGCGTCAGCGGCGGTACTTTCCAGATCGTGCCTGGCTACACCGTCGGTGAAGGGCGATCGACATTTCCCGTCCGTGGCTTCCCATCCGGGACGCTCTTCGGCACGCGCGCGTTCGCGGGCACGGCCGAATATCGCGCTCCGCTCCGCATGATCGGCGACGCGGTGGGGATTCTGCCGTTCTTCTTCGACCGCACGTCGCTTACGCTGTTCAGCGACGTCGGCTCGGCGTGGTGTCCGAACGTCGCCCCCGGGCGCGAGGTCTGCAATACGTTCAACCCGCTCCTCACCACACGCACCGACATCGCGTCGGCCGGTGCAGAGCTCAACGTCAACCTCGGCGTACTCTCGTGGGACTCGGCCTATCGATTCCGTCTGGGCGTCGTCGCGCCGACCTACAATCGCGAACTGTTCGGCCAGAGGGCCGTCCAGGTGTATGCGGTGACGGGAGTGTACTTCTGAACGGCCGGTGGACGGGTGGAGGGGTGGACAGGTGGACGGGAACGGCATCCGCCACAATCCGTCGCGCCGTTCGTTGGCTGTCCACCCGTCCACCCGTCCACCTGTCCACCCTTCTTCTCGCCGCCGCCTGCGCTTCCCACACCGCAGCCGCGAAGGACGACTCCTGCGACGCGAGCATCACACTCCCACCGGGATTCTGCGCCCTCGTCTTCGCCGACACCGTCGGACCCGCGCGCCACATCGTCGTGCGTTCCAACGGCGACGTCTACGTCGGAATCGTGGATCAGCGGCGCGTACCGGGCGGTGTGCTGGCGCTGCGTGATACGAACAAGGACGGCCACGCCGACCTGAAGGAGCGATTCGGCGAGACGGGAGTGCATGGCGTCGCGTTGCAGAGCGACTCGACACTCATCGCGTCCACCGCCGACCAAGTTCTCCGCTTTCACCTGACCGCGATGCTCGGCACTCGCGGGCGGGTGGACACGATGATCACTGGGCTCGCCGAGCGGCAGATTCCATCGCACAGCCTGGCGATCGACTACAAAGGAAATTTGATCGTCAACATCGGCGCCAACTCGAATGGTTGCGCCACGAGCCAGGAACCGGGAGCGTCGGGCAAGAATCCGTGTCCCGAGCTCGAGACGAGCGGCGGCATCTGGAAATTCAAGCTCGATCCCCCGCGCCAGACGCTCGCCAACGGCACCCGCATCGCGACCGGCTTGCACAACGCCGTCGCGCTCGCGGTGAGTCCCCTCGACTCGACCGTCATCGCCGTGTCGCACGGCCGAGATGGGTTGCACGAGGGATGGCCGTCGGTGTTCTCGGACGTGGCGGCCGCCGAAGCCGCCGGTGAAGAGATGGTTCGCATCGCGTCCGCTCGCGCCGATTTCGGCTGGCCGTACTGTTATTACGACTATCTGAAAGACGAACGAAAGCTCGCGCCCGAGTACGGCGGCGACGGTCAGAGCACGGAGCGCTGCGATCACCTGATCCAGCCGCTCGTGACCTTCCCGGCGCACTGGTCGCCGATGTCCATCCTTTTCTACACGGGCACGATGTTCCCGCCCGATTACCGCGGCGGCGCGTTCATCGCCTTCCACGGCTCGTCCTTCCGCCGTCCCATGCCGGAGGACGGCTACGAAGTGGTCTTCCTCCACTTCAAGACCGGCCAAGCCACGACCTACGCCCCCTTCGCCACCGGTTTCGCCGGCGGAACCCTCTCGCCCACCGGCGCCGCCCATCGCGCGGTCGGCCTCGCCCAGGGGCCCGACGGAGCTCTCTACATCACGGACGACAAGGGCGGACGTATTTGGAAGATCGTCTATCGGAAGTAGGTCCGATGTGCGGTGCGGGCTCGGAAAAAGCACGAACGCGGATCACCGCGGATCGAACGACCATACCGCGGATGACATCTAGCACATCTGCGTAAGTCGATTTTCAAATCTGCGTTCATCCGCGTTTGCGCTTTGGTCGCCTGCCATCGTAGCCCGCCCGACACAGAACGTTGCACCCGATCGGTGTGCAAGTGGCGCCGTCTCGCGCGTCTCCTTGAGGGCATGTGGCGAAATCGGCCATACGCCGAGTTGACATTAGTATCTACTGGAGACGAGGTCGTCATGCGCGCGCAATTGCGGCTTGCGGTCGCGGGGTGCTTCACCGCGTTCGGTATTTCGGGAGCGCAGAGCGTTCCCGTCACGAAGGTCATGTTGTTCTCGTCGGGGGTCGGCTACTTCGAGCACGCTGGCACCGTCCGCGGCAACGCGTCCACCGAGCTGCGATTCAAGACGAGCCAGATCAACGACATCCTCAAGTCGCTCGTGCTGCAGGATCAGGACGGCGGACGCGTCGGCGCGATCACCTATCCGTCGCTCGACCCGCTCGACAAAACGCTCAAGAGCTTCCAGGTCGACATCACCCGCAATCCCAGTCTCGCCGACCTGCTCAATCAGCTCCGTGGCGCGCGGGTCACGATCGCCGCGCCGACCGAGCACCTCACGGGCACGATCCTCGGCGTCGAGCGCCGGCAAAAGGCGCCCGAGCGCGGCGAGGAGCCCGTCGAAGTTCCGGTGCTCAACCTCCTGAGCGGCGCCTCGATTCGCTCGATCGAGCTGCCGTCGATCGCCAGCCTCACGCTCGACGATCCGGAACTCCAAGACGAGCTCACCAAAGCGCTCAGCGCCCTGGTGCAGGCGCGCGACCAGGACAAGAAGCCGGTGACGATCAACTTTAGTGGCACGGGCGATCGCCACGTCCGCATCGGGTATGTCGTCGAAACTCCGATTTGGAAGACGAGTTATCGGCTGTTGCTCGGCGAAAAGAGCTCGGCGTATCTCCAGGGCTGGGCCATGGTCGAGAACCAGACCGAAGCCGACTGGAACAACGTCTCGCTCTCGCTCGTGAGTGGTCGCCCGGTGTCGTTCACGATGGATCTCTATCGGCCGCTCTACGCGACGCGCCCGGTCGTGCGTCCCGAGCTGTATGCCGGTCTCACGCCGCAGACGTACGATGACGCGATCAACGCGCGTGATTCCGTTGCACTCGCGAAAAGCGAGGGCGCCGACATGCTTCGACTTCGCGGACCGGCCGGAGGAACCGCCAACTCCCCGGCGGCTTCCCCTGCGCCCCGGCGCATTGGCTACGACGCCAACGGCCGCCCCGACGTGGCCCAACTCAGTGAAATTCTCGTGGGGGGCGCCGCCGGTGCGTCGTTCGACGCCGCATCATCCGTGCAGCCACTGGGCTCTTCGGGACGCATGGGTGAGCTCTTCCAGTATGCCGTCGGCAACGTCACGCTCGCGCGCCACAAATCCGCGATGCTGCCGATCGTGAATGACAGCGTCGAAGTCGAGCGACTGTCGATCTACAACGAGGGCGTTCTCGCCAGCCATCCGCTCAACGGCGTGCGGATGAAGAACACGAGCGGCAAGCATCTGTTGCAGGGCCCGCTCACCGTCATGGACCAGGGCTACGCCGGCGACGCGCGCATCGACGACCTGCCGCCCGGACAGGACCGTCTCCTCAGCTACGGCGTCGACCTCGAGGCGCTGGCGACCGCCAAACCGTTGGGCACCGCGATGTCGGTCACGACCGCACGCGTCCTCAAGGGAATTCTCATCGTCGAGCGCCACGTCGAGATGTCGAGGTCGTACGCGCTCGAGAACAAGAGCGGAAAGGACAAGGCGATCATCATCGAGCATCCCGTGCACCCGGGTTGGACGCTGACCGACACGCCCAAGCCGCTCGAGACGACACCGCTGGTCTACCGCTTCAAGGGCGACGCGCCGGCGCACAAAGTCGCCACGCTCACCGTCAAGGAGCAGTCGGTCCAGAACGAATCGCTCGCCATGCTGCCGATGGACGTCGCCCAGCTGCTCGTCTATCAGCGCACCGGCGCCATCCCCGCCAACGTCCGCGACGCCATCGCCAAAGCGATCGCGCTCAAGAACGCCGTGACCGATCTCGACCGCCAAATCGCGGCGCGGACCCAGGACGTTAATGGGATAACGGCAGAGCAGGGCAGAATCAGGGAAAACATGAAGACCGTCTCGAACAACACGCAGTACTACCAGCGGCTGCTCGCGAAGCTCAACGAGCAGGAGTCCACGCTCGAGTCATTGCACAACGACCGCGACGCGTTGACCACCAAACGAGACGCGGCGCGAAAAGAGCTCGAGGATTATCTGGGGAATTTGACGATCTCGTAGGTGCGAACGGCGGTTTGGCGGCGCTGGCTCCGCTCGGCGAGCATCTCGAAAGACCACTCGAGCCTAGCCTCGAGCAACAGCTGCGAGCAGGAGCCTCGAGCCCAAACAGCGCAGAAGCGGCGCGCATTCAGCTCGCAGCTGATGCTCGCAGCTGTCGCTCGCAGCTTGGCTCGCGTCGCATGACGCGATCTTCGCTCGCGCGCCGCGATCTCCGAAAAAGTCAACGGTTATTTCCGGCGTGATTTTTCACACGAGAAATTGCGCCCACGCGCAGTTTCGCTACTGTTCGTCTCCACGTGATCGATCCCACCGCGTTCATTCATCCCGCCGCCATCGTCACCGGCAACGTGACTCTCGGGAAGCGAGTTTCTGTGTGGCCGACCGCGGTGATCCGCGGCGACTCGGATACGATCGTGATCGGCGACGACAGCAACGTGCAGGACGGAACGATCGTGCACGTCGACGACGGAATTCCAACGCGCATCGGCAACCGCGTCGCGATCGGTCATCGCGCGATCGTGCACGGCGCGACGATCGAAGACGATTGTTTGATCGCGATGGGCGCGATTCTGTTGAACGGTGTGCACGTCGGCACCGGCTCGATCGTCGGCGCCGGCGCGGTGTGTCGTGAGGGAATGCGAATCCCGCCCAACTCGCTCGTGCTCGGGGTCCCCGGCAAGGTCATCCGTGAAACCACCGATGCCGACCGCGATCGGATTCGGAAGACGGTGGAGTCGTATGTGGAGCTCCAAGGCCGGTATAGGCTGGCTTGAGGGTGGACGGGTGGACGGGTGGACGGGTGGACTGGTGGACGGGAACCCCATAGACGTGTTTGGAGGCAAGTTGCCCCCGGATCATCACGACAGCGTCAAGACAGCATGACGGAGGGGGACGGGTGGAGAAGTGGACGAGTTCACATCTGAAGCGACGGCGAAACTCGTTCCGGGGCGGGCTCTTACGCCACGTTGGAGCGGTTTGCCGTCCACCTGTCCACCCGTCCACCCGTCCACCGGCGCGCGGCTCACCGCGCTTATCAACTTCGAACTACACCACCGCGCGCCTTTGTGATGTGGGTTTCGTAACTCCTGCTTCCACCAGCCCTTACATTACTACTGGCGTGGAATCACGAACATGAATAGAATGCCGCCCCGCAGTTCCTTCCTGCGGTAAAGCCCAGACAACTCGTTCGTTACAATCGATCTCACGGTCGATTGTTTTCGCCTCCGCACGCCGCCTCCGCGCTCGTACCAGGTCTCCGCACTCCGCCACCGCACTCGTCTCTCCGGAGCCACTCCCGATGCCTCTCCCCGTCAACCCGCCCGCGGGCCCCGTTTCGCTCTCCGCCAATGCGCGCACCGTTCTCGAAAAGCGCTACCTGGTGAAGAACGAAAAGGGCAAGCCCGTCGAGCAGCCAGAAGATCTCTTCTGGCGCGTGGCGACGGTCGTCGCGGAGGCGGATCGGCGCTACGGCTCGGCCGACAAGCAGGTCGAGAAGGTCGCCGAGCAGTTCTATCAGCTGATGACCCAGCGCCGGTTCGAGCCCAACTCGCCGACGCTCATGAATGCCGGCCGTCCGCTCGGTCAGCTGAGCGCCTGCTTCGTGCTCCCGGTCGAAGACGCGCTCGCGAACGGCAAGAACGGCATCTACGACACGCTGAGCGCCATGGCGCTCATCCATCAGTCGGGCGGCGGCACCGGCTTCTCCTTCTCGCGCCTGCGCGCGAAGGGATCGATGGTCCGCTCGACGACGGGCGTCGCGTCGGGACCCGTCTCCTTCATGAAGCTCTACGACGCGTCCACCGACGCGGTCAAGCAGGGCGGCACGCGGCGCGGCGCGAACATGGGCATCCTCCGCGTCGACCACCCCGACATCCTCGAGTTCATCACCTGCAAGGAAGACCTCACCCAGGTGACGAACTTCAACATCAGCGTCGCGGTGACGACGAAGTTCATGGAAGCCGTCAAGGCGGGGACGACCTACGACCTCGTCGATCCTTCTAGTGGTAAGCCCGTCGGGCAACAAGATGCGCGCACCGTCTGGGATCGCATGATCCTCGGCGCGTGGCGCACCGGCGAGCCCGGCGTCTTCTTCGTCGACGAAGCCAATCGCTACAACCCCGTCCCGAGCCTCGGCAAATACGAAGCGACGAATCCGTGCGGCGAGCAGCCCCTCCTCGCCTACGACGTCTGCAACCTCGGCTCGATCAACGTCGGCTTTTATGTGAAAGACGGAAAGCTGGATTGGGACGCCTTCAAGGCGGACATCCATCTCTCCACGCACTTCCTCGACAACATCATCGACGTCAACAAGTACCCGCTCGACGCGATCGACGCGCTCTCCAAGCGCATCCGCCGCATCGGACTCGGCGTCATGGGCTTCGCCGACGCGTGCGTCCGGCTCGGCATCGCATACGACACACCCGAGGGTGTGGAATTCGGCCGCAAAGTGATGGAGTTCGTCGACGTCGAAGGGAAGAAAGAGTCCGAGCGTCTCGCCGGCGAGCGCGGACCGTTCGCCGAGTGGGCCAAGAGCATCTGGGGCCCGGACGAAACGTGCGCGCGCGACGAAAAGGGCGAGCGCATTCGTCCGATGCAGCTGCTTCGCAATTGTAATGTTACAACTGTCGCGCCGACCGGCACGATCTCAATTATTGCGGGCTGTTCCTCCGGGCTGGAGCCGTTGTTCGCTGTTGCGTTCATGCGCAACCAGGCCGGCGTGATGATGCCCGACGTGAACGAAGACTTCGTCGCCATCGCCAAGTCCGAGGGCTGGTACACGGACGAGCTGATGGAGCGCATCGCCAAGACCGGCTCGGTCGAACACCCCGAAGTGCCGAAGAAGTGGCAGCGCGTCTTCGTCACCGCGAACGCGATCGCCCCCGAATGGCACATCAAGATGCAGGCTGCCTTTCAGCAGCACTGCGACTCGGCCATTTCAAAGACCACGAATTTCGCGCACACCGCGACCGTCGAGGACGTGCGCAAGATTTATGAGATGGCTTTTGATATGAAGTGCAAAGGCGTCACGGTTTATCGCGATGGCAGTCGCGATAACCAAGTCCTCAGCACTGGTGCGACCGAAAAGGCCAAGGAAGCGCGAGACACCGCCGGCGCACCGCGCCGAGAAGAGGATCGCTCGCTCGTCGCGGACCTCAAGAGCAGCATCGCGGAGCGCGACGCCGAGGTCGATAGGCTCAAGCGCCAGTTGTACGAGGTAGAAGCCGAGAACCTCCAGCGCCGCGCCAAGCGGAGCCGTCCGGACAAGCTCCGCGGCACTACTATAAGGAAGGAGACCCCCCTCGGCGTGATGTTCGTGAACATCACGGAAGACGAGAAGGGTCAGCCGTTCGAGGTGTTCATCAACCTCGGCAAGGCCGGCGGATCGGCGATGGCCGATACCGAAGCGATGGGCCGTTTGATCTCGTTGGCGTTGAGATCCGGCATTCCGATTACCGAGGTCCACCGACAACTACGTGGCATTTCAAGCGATCGCGCGGTGGGCCTCGGTCCAAACAAGGTCCTCTCGGTCCCCGACGCGATCGGCATCGCGATCGAAGAGTGGCACCGCGACCGGGTGACCGGTGTTCAGCAAGAGCTCATGCCACCCGCGGCTCCGGCGAGCGGAACGCCGAGTGCGCCGGTGAGTGAGATGACGCAGAGCATGACGCACCAGGTTCCGGCTGCCATGCGGCCGCAGGGGAATGCGCAGGCGGAAGCGGAGGCGCTCTTCGGGTTACACAAATCGAGCGAGGCGTACATCGGGACGTGCCCGGACTGCGGGTCGCAAATGGAGTATGCGGAGGGGTGCGTGAAGTGCCATGTGTGCGGGTTTAGTGAGTGCGGGTGACATTTTCCGCAGACGAATCTACAAAACGGCGCCGTCGGCGCCGTTTTGTATTTTCGCCTCTCCGGCGCTCATCACCGTCTGGGGCCGTGACTGTGCCGCCCTATTCGGCCGTCAGTGTTAGTCTCTCAACATGAGCGAAAAGAAGGCACGGGAAGAAAAAAAAGGCCAACGACGGGGTCCGCCAGAAGCCGGACGAGGTTTTTGCTCGTGGCCCGATCCGCCTGCTGCTGCTATTCATGGAGATCAGGTCGGAGAACGAGCTAGATGGGGAGGAGTCCCTCTTCCTACCGACCGTTGAATACCTCCAGTACCTCATCGCTCGGACCCAACCGGCAGCTGACGGTGTCGCGCCAACGGAGGAGGAGTGGACGGAGGCTTTGGGACCGGGCGCTCAAGGTGATGCACCTGACCCAAACACATCTCCACATTGGGGGGCCGCTAAGAACGCGCCGCGTGAGATCGACATGCTGCGCTTCATGATTGATAGTCAGCGCCTGGCTGTACGCGTCAATCAAGACGCTTCCGATCAACCATGTCAACCGCCTATTATCAGAGGTCGGTCCGTGCGGCGGCGCACGTTCGGCAGGTAGAAGGCTTCGTATATCATGAGACGCCAATGAGAGTGCGCAGCGTCGTTGCCTTGGCTGGACTCGTCGTCGTAGCGTGCAGTAAGGCGAGCACCCCGACCAACACGCCGGCGATCGACTGCAGCGGGACCGTTTCCGTTTCGCCATCGTCGGCGACCCTACACCTTGGAGACACGCTGCGAGCGGTGGCGAAGGACACGCCCTGCCCAGCCGGGCCGTCTACGGCCACGTTCCGATGGCGGTCGAGTGATACGACAATCGCCAACGTCGACTCGATCGCGGGACTGGTACGTGCGCGGAGCATCGGCCACGCGACGATCATCGGCACCGAAACAGGCAGTCAGGGCGTCCAAGTAGCGATGGCCCTGGAAGTCGTGCCGTACACGACGACTAGTGTTTTCTTGGCCGCACGTGATTCGCTTTGATTCGCTCCTCAGAATCGCGGGCCGGTTTCTCGCGGCGATCGCGGCGCTGGTGGTCGTTCATGCGGCTGGTGCCCAAACGGGCGTCACTTGGGCCATGGATGCCTCCGTCGGCCCCACTTATGGCGTCGGCGGTGATTTCGCTAGGCGATCGAATCCGCTCGCAGAAGTCGCCGTCAACTTTCGCAGAGATACGCGACCCGGCTTTGGCATCGACGCTGAAATCGCCTACGACTGTTCCGCGATACTCAACGGCGAGCTTTGTGCCGCGATACCTCCCGCAAATGTCCGGCGGATTTTCCCGCCTTCTCCGGACCGCTGGGACTTTTGGGCATCACGTGGGGATCACCTAGAGCCGTTCAGTTGCGTTTGAGTGCGGGTATGGCCGCATCGAATGTCTCTCCCCCAACCACGAGGCCAAAGGCATCATGCGCCCACGTGATTTGTTCCTGAGTGCCGCTCTCGTGGCCATTGCGTGGACTCCGTCCCTCTCGCAGTCCAACGCACAGTCGACGCTGCGCTTCGGAGTCATCGGCGGCGCAAATCTGGCGACGCTCACCCGCAGCGGTTCCGAGAGCCCGTCAAACCGCACTGGCTTCGCGGTCGGGCTCATGGCCGTGTTCCCTGTGTCACCGAGCCTCGCCATCCAACCGGAGCTCATGTTCACGATGAAAGGGGCACACTGGAATTCGAACTCGGCGACGGCCAAAGTCGACTATTTCGAGCTTCCCGTGCTCGCGCGCTTCGCCGTCCCCGGTTTCGGCCGTGTGAAGCCGTTCGTCTATGGAGGTCCCGCGTTCGCGTACAGGGCGAGCTGCTCGTACGACGCCATCTCCTACGTTCCAGGGGGTCTGGAGATGCGAGAGTCCAGGCTCACTTGCGACTCGCTCGCGGCGATTGGGCAACGCGCGTCGCCGGGAGTCCACTACAGCCACACGGATGTCGACGGAATAGTCGGCGGCGGCCTGGCCTTCGGCGTTGGCGGCAGAACCATGACCGTCGGGGTGCGCTACGACGTGGGATTTGTGAGGTTCTTGTCAGACGCCGATTCGAAGAATCGCGTATTGTCGTTCATGGGCACACTCGAGTGGCCGTTTCGCAAATGAACACACGCGCGTTCTTCATCGAGTGAATGGATGCGGAAATGCGAGCAACCGCGCAGGTCGGCTTGGCCTTAGCGTTTTCGCTTCTGTCGGCGGGCGCCGCGAGCGGCCAAGTCGTCGGTTGCCTGACGGGAGTAGACCCTCGTTCCGGCGACACCATCCGCGTCGGACCTTGGCTGTCCGATCGGTTTGCGCGCGTGCAGGTCGATTCGGCGTTCGCCGGGATCCGGACTACCGACGATCAGCGGAGCCGAGCCACTCGCATCGTTCAAGCGGCGATGACGGACATCGACGGCCTGAGACAATTCGGATCGCTCCCATTCCAAAGCGCTGGCGATTCCACGCGAGCGTGGGCTCGGCGGATTATGGACAAGCGAAATGCGGCGTTGGCGGGGCTGTTTTCGAGTGACCGGGATCGGAATCGACTGGAATCGAATCTTGAAACGATGAGTCGCTCGGCCAGTCGTTGCGACGAGGCCTGATTCGTCCATCCTAGTCCGCTCTCGTCACCTGCAGCAGAACCTCGCGTCGACTGCCGCCGCCCAGCACGATCAACGCGGCCGTCCAAGCATCTTGCCCCTCGCGGAATGAAAACCGCTGTACTCCAGCACCGTCGCCGACAGCCGGCCGCCCCTCGGCCTTCCAACCTCCGGCCGCGAGTTGCGCAGTGTAGTGCGCCAGGATGGAATCCGTTGGCATCGTCGTGCGCAAAGTCGTCGTCATGTTGCCACGCGAACCGCCGAAGCTGCTGCTGGCGCCGATGGCCACCGCGCCGGCGGGTGGCGACAAACGCGGCACCGTGACTGGAACGCTCTGCGGCATCATCCGGCTTCGCTCCGGACCACATGTCTGCCGCGCGCCTTCTCCATCGACGAGATACATCGCTACGACGAGCGGAGACCTGACTGAATCCAGCGTGGCGAACGTGGCCACCGTCGAGCCATTGCAGTATTGACCCTGGAAATTCTCGGTGGGGGTTTCGACGAACCCACCATGGCTCGGGCGAGTCGGCATCGACCCTGCGTGGACATAGCCCGCTCGTGCGAGCATCGCGTCGAGCACCTCCGGCGGTTTGGAAATACGTTGTCGTCAGACCGCCAAAGCCGCCGGGGAACAGACGGGCGACCACTTCAAACTCAGCGTCGCCGTCTACTGCCGGAAAAAGTGCGCGCACGCTGTCGTGTTGCGCACACAGGTCTGCACCGAAACGCGCGATCGTGGGCGTGGCTGGTTGACCGCTGAGCGCGACGACAAGGAGCAACCCGATCATAGACCAATCATACCCGAAGCGGTGAGCGACCACACCCGTATAGAACGCGGACCGCGAATTGCCCTCCTCACCGCTTCGGGGCCGCATGGTCACCCGCCGCGCCCGGCGCGTCGCCGCAGGCGGTGTCAGCTTCGGTTGAGAGAGAGGTCCTGATGTTCCGCCCGTCTCGCGTCGCCATCGCCGCGCTCGCGCTCATGGCCACCGCCTGTAGTGACTCCGACAACGACGTCGTACACACGCTCGACGCCGTCACCGTTCGCTTCGTGAACGACACGGACACGCCGCTTGCGATCTTCACCGGCAATATCACCGGCCCGGCGAATGCGACGCTCGCGTTCGGTGACGCAACCGGCTGCATGCTGATCGATCTGTCCAACGTGCCGGCGCTGGCCGTGACGAACGCGACGACCGGAGCGACGATCCTCTTCACGCCGGTGCTCCTCGCGGGAACCAACGTGACGGTCGTCGCCTTCGCCGATGCGGCCGGCACCGTTCAGTTCGCGCAGCTGCCCAATCGATTCGTGCCGATCGCGAACACGGCCGGGTTGCGTTTCTTCCACGGGGCCGCGACCACGGCCCCGCTCGACATGGCGCGCAACGGCGCCGCTCTCACGCCATTTACCCCGTTCGGCGCGGCGAGTGGATTCGTGAGCGTGCCGACCGATTCCGGAAGGATCACGTTCTCCAACCAATCCTCGGTCGTCCTCGATCTGGGAGAGCAGGCGTTCCCGCAGGGCGAGAATTCGATGGTGGTGCTCGGGCGGCCCGCGCCCAACACCGTTCCTCTTCGCTTCTTCACTGTGCGGGGTTGCTGAACGCGGCGGCGCTGAGAGTCGGAGGCAGGGAGCTGCGAAACCCCCGGTTGGGGTCATCAGCCGTCAGGCGCCGCGTGTCGATCTCGCCGACACTCTACGCGCGGAATAGGGTGCGCGGCTTAGCACCGCGAATGGGTTGGAGCCGGGAGGCGTCTCAGCTCCGACCACGGGCTGGCGCGTTTGCGCAAACGTCAGAATCATGCGACTCTCTCCAAAACTCCTCGGCCGAGGATAAGAAGATGCGCGGCACCGGTGCCCTCGCTTGGTCGTTGTCAGTCTTGGGATCATTCGGCGCGACTCAGGCTCACGCGCAGGATACCCTGTACTTCCCGCCGACGAATCACATCGCGATTCGCGTGATGCGGTCGCTGCCTTCGTTCGACGTGGCCGGCAACCATGTGTGGACGGTCAACGGCGCGACCGCGGCCGTGTCGCTCGGCGATCTGGACAGCGCCCGGCGCGACCGCGTTTCACCACCACACACGAGAGCAAGCCGACGTTCAACTCGCCGGCACTGCCGAGATAAAAGTTGGCGACCGCGCCGAGCCCTTCCCATCCGGGTCCGGGATCGTCGCCCCGGCGGACGTGGCCCACTCGTTCACGAATCGCGGGAGCGGTACCATCACTCTCCTCGAGTTCCACGCCGTCCCGCGCCCCGATCTCGTTCCCCCGCGCCCCAAGGTCACCTTTCCGGCCGCAGAGGAGGCCGTCTCGGTTCCGGCTGGCCAACAACTCGTCACGCGTGTGGATGTCGCTGACGGAAAGACACCCGACGGCCGGACGAGTTATGTGCGATGGCGCCCCGTCACCGAGTCGATCGATGTGCATCCCGCGGCGACGCCCACTGAGCTTTTCGTTTATGGCGAAGGGGAACGTGCAACTGCGTGCCGAGGGACGAACGATAGCATTGGCCGCGGGAACGCTTCTGATCATCCCGGGCCCGCTCGCCCACGCGCGCATCGATCCGGTCGGCGGAACACAAGCTGCTCTCGTCGAGTTTCGCGTGAACAAGTAGTGGCGGAGGCGTCGCCGTAAACGCCGAAACCGATGTGAGACATCTGATGTCCGGGCGAGATTGGCCTCGACGGATGGCGCTGATGCGGTGCTAGTGCGCGCGGGCAAGGCGGGGATTTTCGATCTTTCGTTCGACGAGACCGCAGGGCACCCGGAGCTCAACGAGACGGCGCATCAAGGTCTTCTTTGAGGCGGCGTCCGGCACACCGTCGCGAATCCGGTTCGCCGCCTCGTCGGTGCCGGCCGAGAGCACGCCATAGGCGCCGACGCGTTTGTCCAGATAGCGTCGCCAGTCATCGAGTTGGCCGGAGTCCCACTTCGCGGATTCGACGAGGACGTTCGCGCTGTCAATCGCCATTCCACCGAACGTCGGCGACAATTGTGGGAGGAGGACGTGGAGTGCGATGCTCCTCTCGTTAGTACGGACGAGCCGGACTACGACTCGGGGCGCTCGTTCTGGCCGCCCCTGCGCGTCTCGCGGTACTGCCTCGATGTAAATGCCCGCGAAACCTCCTGGCGCAGTCCGAGCCAAGCGAGCCCATTCACCATGAACTCCCGTTGCATACGATGTAGGCACCGTCACCTGCGGTGAGTTCATCGGTCGCGGCAACTGCGTCAACGGCGACGGCCGCGGCGTAGTTCGCACAGTATTTAACTAGGTCATACCACGAAGTAGCCTACGATTCCGTGCCGGCGGTTGAGTTCAGACAGCCGCCCGCGCGATGAACGGCGTGAAACGGCGGCTGGATCCCGGCCATTCCGGGGTCTGGCTTGCTAGGGTTGGTACGGCTGCGCGCTAGAAATCGGTGTCAGATATCGGACCTCTGACATCAGACCCGGCGTGGCATGAAGGGCGTGAGAGTTCGCCGGAGGCCCGCCGCGCAAACGCCGGGTCTGATGTCCGACGCCGGAAATCAGACGTCCGATTTCGAGCGGAAAGCCGTACTCACCTCGCCAATCGAACTCAGAGTGGCCGACACTCCCCGCGGACCCGTCGCGTTCAGCAGGCCCGTACGGTGAAAAGGGCGGCCGCGCCCGAATTGGATCAATGGTGTGAGAGCGGCGCCGACGACGATCATGGGGCTGAGGCCGGGCGCAGACCTTCGGCGCGCAGCGCTCGAACCAAAAACGCTCCCACGCGCCGCTCGTATTCGGCGGTGTCGTACGCGTACAGGTCCTCGTGTCCCGCGCCCTGCACGGCCCAATAGTCCTTGGGCGCCGGGGCTCGCGCGTAGAGCGACTCCGCTTCCACGATCGGCGTATACGGATCCGCGGTCCCGGCAAGCAACAACAGCGGCGCGTGCAACAGCGCGATGCGATCGATCGGGCGCAGCTCCCCTTCCGTAACGCCGACGTCGTTGCCCACAAAGTGAATCACAGCGGGCGCGAACCAGCGAGCCACTCCGCCGAGTGGACCAAGCCAGGTGCCGAGTCGATCGCTCACCGCCTGGCGAATCGTTGGATAGACCGACTCGAGGACAAATGCATTTGCGTCCAGCGGGCCGGGTCCGAGCAAGGCCGCCGCGCCGCCCATTGAGACGCCGATCACGCCGACGTGCTCGGTGGGCATCGCGCCGCGGAGGAATGTCATCGACGCCGCGGCATCGAGGCTCTCGCGCGCGCCGAACGTGACGTGGTCCCCCGGCGATTCGCCATGCGCCTGCAGGTCGGGAGCGAGCACGGTGAACCCGAGACGGTGCAGGAATCTCGCGCGCGCGAGCATGCTCGTGCGATTCTCGCCCACACCGTGCAGCAGGAGAACCGATCCGCCGCCCAGGATTCCGCGGGCCAGCCACGCGTGGATGTTGCTACCTGAAGCGCTCGCGTACGTAACGCTGACGGCGCCGAGATCGTTCGGGGCAGCCCCGACAGACGCACCATGGGGCCGCGCCATGACGCAGCCGGTCGCGACCAGCAAACAGCCGAACAGTCCGGCGTGGGCAGCCGCTGACATTCGATTCGAGAGTGACGACGTGGGACGCCTCGGCAGGAACGCGTGCGAATTGAACGAACGGCACGCAAAGTCACCAGTGCCGAAACTATGCCGATCTCACCGACCGAACGATGTCGTCGACGTTACCAATCAGACCCAGCTGCCCCCCTCCCCCCACAATCGCATCCGCCAGCATCCGCGAGTCTGCTGCTGGCGTTCTGGATTCACTCGTCTTCAGACGGGGTTGTTCTGTTCGGACGCGGCTTTGAGCGGTAATGTTCGCTAAACGCGGTGAAGACCGCGTTCGTGAAGTATCGCCGGAGGGCGAATGCGTCGCTTCAGTTCTGTACCCGCGCTGGGCCTTCTGTTCCTTTCCCGGCCGGTTGCCGCGCAGGCAGGCGGGACGGACACGACGTACCGCGCGGTCGATCGCGTCTTTGCCGCGTTCCGCGACACCGACGCTCCCGGTTGCGCGCTCGGTGTCAGCAAGGAGGGCCGCACGATCTACGAGCGCGGATACGGCATGGCGAATCTCGAGACGGGGACGCCCATCCGGCCGTCGTCCATCTTCCACGTCGCGTCGGTGTCGAAGCAGTTCACCGCGACGGCCATCATGCTCCTGGCGCGCGACGGCAAGCTCTCGGTGGACGACAACATCCGAAAGTACCTGCCCGAGATCCCAGACTACGGCACGCCGATCACGATCCGTCATCTCCTCACGCACACCAGCGGGCTGCGCGACCAGTGGGAGCTGATCGGCCTGGCGCGAGGGCGGTTCGAGGAGGACCGGATCACCGAGGCCGACGTGATGGACATAGTGCCGCGGCAGAAGGCGCTCAACTTCAAGCCGGGCGACGAATACCTCTACAGCAACACGGGCTTCACGCTGCTCGCGGTGATCGTCAAGCGGGTGAGCGGGCAGTCGCTCAGGGACTTCGCCGACGCGCGCATCTTCAAGCCGCTCGGCATGACGAGCACGCACTTTCACGACGACTACACCATGCTCGTGCCGAACCGGACCTCGGCCTATCAGCCGCGCGGCAGCAGCTGGCGGGTGAGCGTGCCGAACTTCGACGTCTATGGCGCGACGAGCTTGTTCACCACGGCAGGCGATCTCCTCAAGTGGGAGAACAACTTCGACAAGCCGGTCGTCGGCGATCGCGCGCTGTTCAAGCAGATGGAGACGCAGGCGCGCCTCACGAACGGCGACTCCACGGGCTACGGATTCGGCCTCTCGATGGGGACGTATCGCGGCGCGCGCGTGATCGAGCACAACGGCGCCGACGCGGGCTATCGGAGCTACGCCGGCCGATTCCCGGAACAGGGCCTCGCGATCGCCATCGCGTGCAACACGTCCACCGCGAACACGACTGGGCTCGCCCGCGGCGTCGCCGACGTCTACCTCGCGAGTGCCCTCGCGCCGGCGACGACGGTCGCATCGAACGCCGGCAACGACGTCGCGCAGCAGGCGGTGGCTGTTCCCGCGGCATCACTCGCCAAGCGCGTGGGGACGTACATCCAACCGACGACGCGCACGATCGTCGAGCTCATCGCGCGCGACGGAAAGCTGTATCAGAGCCGAGCGCCGAACGCGCCGCCGCTCGTCGCGCTGGCCGAGGATCGGTTCCGCTCTGAAACTGGACGGGTGGCGGTGTTTAGAGCGGGCGAGCACGCCGGCTTCGACGTGAACATCCCGGGTGCGCCGCGTCCGACGCCGTACGAGTGGCGCCCGCCGATTGTCGCATCGCGCAGCACGCTCGCTCCCTACGCCGGGGAGTATTTCAGCGACGAGGTGAACGCGCGCTACGTCGTGAGCGTCGCCACCGATTCGACGATTGCGCTGCGCACGGGCACGTCGAGCCCGATGGTCGCGCGCCCAGTGTTTCTCGACGGCTTCCTCGGGGGCGGGTACACGATCGAGTTCACGCGGAAGAACGGGCAGGTGAGCGGGTTCGAGGTGACGAACGGCCGGATGCGGCGGGTGCGGTTCGATCGGGTGGCCGGGGCGGGGAAGTGACCCCGGCCATTCTGAAGTCTGTCTTGCCACGTTTAGTACGGCTGTCCGCTAGAAATCGGTGTCGGACATCTGACGTCTGACGTCAGACCCTTCGTGACACGAAGGAGCGCGAGAGTTCCCGAAAGCTCGTCGTACCAACGCCGGGTCTGATGTCCGACGTCAGAAATCAGACGTCCGATTTCGAGCGGACAGCCGTACTCGACCCGCCACTCGAACTCAGAGTGGCCGGCAAGCCGTCGTAACGCTAAGCGAAACTCAAATTCGCGCCCAACATCGACAGATCGTAGTTTCGTCGCGTGACATCCATCAACTCGACCGTTCGCCGATTCGCCCTCATCGCCCTGATCGCGGTGGGCGTGAGTGACCCGGTCCTCGGGCAGACGGAAACGCAGCTCGCGCTGCACGCCGATCGCGGCCGGGACACGATCAGCCGCCACATTTACGGCCAATTCGCCGAGCACCTCGGACGCTTGATCTACGACGGCGTCTGGTCGCGGTCGACGAGCAAGGCGGGCGGGGCGGGGCCGTGGAAGATGCGCGAGGACGTCATCCAGGCACTGAAAGCGATCCAGGTGCCGAACATCCGTTGGCCCGGTGGCTGCTTTGCCGACACCTATCATTGGCGCGACGGCGTCGGGCCCACTGAAGAGCGGCCGAGCATCGTGAACACGAATTGGGGCGGCGTAACGGAGGACAACGGCGTGGGGACGCACGAGTATCTCGCGCTCGTGAAGGCCCTTGGCGCCGAACCGTACATCGTCGGGAACGTCGGAAGCGGGACCGTACAGGAGATGCACGACTGGTGGGAGTACGTGAATCATCCCGGCTCGAGCCCGATGGCCGACTTGCGCCGCCGGAACGGTCAGGAGGCGCCGTTCAACGTTCGCTTCTGGGGGCTCGGGAATGAGGCGTGGGGATGCGGCGGCAACATGCGGCCGGAGTACTACGCCGACGAGCTGAAACGCTATGCGACGTATCTCCCGGGATACGGCACGACGCACGCGTTCCGCATCGCCGTCGGTCCGGCTGACGCAGACTACAACTGGACTGAAGTCGTGATGCGTGAAGCGGGGCGTATGATCGACGGCCTCGACCTGCACCACTACACGCTGGCCGGGTCGTGGGCCTCGAAGGGTCCGGCGACGGGGTTCAACGAAGCGCAGTGGTTCCGCGCGATGCGCAACGCGCTCGCCGTCGACGAGATGATCACGCGCCACTCGGCGATCATGGACAGATACGATCCGCGCCGGCGCGTGGCGTTGATCGTCGGCGAGTGGGGGATGTGGCACGATCCGGAGCCGGGCAGTCATCCCGGCTTCCTGTATCAGCAGAACTCGATGCGAGACGCGGTCGTCGCCGCGGCGTCGCTTGACATCTTCAACAAGCACGCCGATCGCGTGCGGGGCGCGAACATCGCGCAGATGGTGAACGTGCTGCAGGCGATGATCCTGACGCAGGGCAGCCAGATGCTGCTCACGCCGACGTACCACGTGTTCGAGTTCTACACGGTACATCACGACGCCGTGCTTCTGCCGATCACGGTGTCGAGCGCGGGCTGGTACAGGCTGGGCGCCGACTCCGTGCCGGCCGTCAGCGCATCCGCGTCGCGCGACAGGAATGGCGTGATGCACGTGACGATGAGCAACCTCGATCCGACCGGCGCGCGCACCGTCACCGTCGACGTGCTGGGCGCGAGGGTGAGCAGCGCGACGGGGCGTGTCCTCACCGGCGCGACGACGGACGCCTTCAACAGCTTCGAGCATCCCGACGTCGTGAAGCCGGTGCCATTCAGCGGGGCGCGCGTGGCGAACGGACAGCTCGTCGTCACTCTTCCCGCGCATTCCGTGATCGTCCTCGAGCTTCGGTGATACCATGAGACTTTGGTCGATCGTCTCCCTGCTCGCTCTCTCGCTGGCCGTCGCGGCCTGTCGCTCGAGCGACCCGGCGAAGGATGGCGGAACACAGGCCGGCCAACCGGCGGGCCAACCGGCCGGCGCCGGGCACGCGAGCGTGGCTCGCGTCGGTTTCGGTGCGCTGCCGGACAGCGGTGGCGCCATCGAACAGTTCATCCTGACGAATGCACACGGCATCGAGGTACGCGCCATCACGTACGGCGCAATCATCACGTCGGTGCGAACGCCGGATCGAGCGGGACAGCTCGGCGACATCGTGTTCGGCTACGACTCGCTGAGCGGGTATGTGAAGGACGCAGCGTACTTCGGCGCCCTCGTCGGGCGATATGCAAACAGAATCGCGCACGGGAGGTTTACGATCGACGGCCAAGCGTTCACACTCGCGACGAACGACGGGCCGAACGCGCTGCACGGCGGCCGCCGCGGGTTCAACAAGGTCGTGTGGACGGGCGAGCAGTTCACGCACGGCGACACGGTCGGTGTGACCCTGCGTTACCTCAGCAAGGACGGCGAAGAGGGCTATCCTGGAAACGCTCGAGTCGCCGTCACCTATTCGCTCACACCGGCCGACGAGCTGCTCGTCGACCTGGAGGCGACGTCGGACAAGGCGACGATCGTGAATCTGTCGCAGCACAGCTACTGGAATCTCCACGGCGGCGGGCAGGGGACGATCCTCGACCATTTGCTGACGCTCGACGCGTCAGGCTATACGCCGGTCGACTCGACGCTCATTCCGACCGGCACGGTGACTCCGGTCGCCGGCACGCCCTTCGATTTTCGAACGCCGACGGCGATCGGTGCGCGCATCGATGCGCCGGATGCGCAGCTCCGGTTCGGACGGGGCTACGATCACAACTTTGTGCTGGATCGAAAGGGCGCGGGTCCGTCACACGCTGCGCGGCTCGCCGACCCCGTGTCGGGCCGCACGCTCGACATCGCCACGACGGAGCCCGGCATTCAGTTCTACTCCGGCAACTTCCTCGACGGCACGGTGCGCGGGAAGAGCGGCCAGGTGTACGCACATCGCGGCGCCCTGGCGCTCGAGACGCAGCACTATCCGGATTCGCCGAATCGGCCGTCGTTTCCCTCGACAATACTTCGGCCGGGCGATACGCTGCGCTCGCGGACCGTCTTCAGCTTTGGAGTGATGCGCTAGCGCGGTGGCTGCTTACTGGTTCTCTAATGCTTCGCCGTTCGTCGGGTCGGGGAGTTCGTTGAGGCGCGTGACGTCGGTTGGATCATGGCCACTCTGAGGTCTGTCTTCGCCAGGGGGGTTCGGCTGTGCGCTAGAAATCAGTGTCAGATGTCGGACCTCTGACGTCAGACCCGGCGTGACGCGAAGGAGCTTCCAATTCGTGGAGGCTCGTCGCACAAACGCCGGGTCTGATGTCCGCCGTCGGAAATCTGACGTCCGATTTCGAGCCGCGAGCCGTACTCGACCCGCCAGTCGAACTCAGAGTGGCCGGCTCTCGCTGTCTCGACGCAGGCGGAGCCTGTTGGAGATCGCTCTCGGGTTGATCGCGTCAGCGGGTTTCGCCGGGGTGATAGCCCATTCCCGCGGTCGCAACCGGCTTCCTCCTCTCCGCCTTTTCCAGAAAATGCCTGATGATCGGAATCACGCGCTCGGGTTCCGACATCGGCGCGTTGTGGCCGGCATCGGGCACCACCGCGAGCTCGCCGTTGCGAATGCGGCTGGCGGCGTCGGCGGCGTGCTCGACGCGGACGAAGTCGCGATCGCCGAGCGCGATGAGGAGCGGCGCTTCGATCGATGCCAGCTCCTCGTTCGAGAAGCCGTCCCACGCGAGGCCGGCGACCTTCGCCCAGAGCGTGGGCCACTGATCCGGATTGGGGGCAACTCTCTTATACGCTTCGCGCTTGAACGCGAACGCGTCGTCGTCAGCGGTGGGCGGACGGTCGAAGCGCAGCATCGCCGGGTTGTGGGCGACGCTCGCCGGGCCGAACGTCGCGCCCCACGTGGCCACCCGACGCACGAGCTCGGGATGACGAAGCGCGATCATCGCCGCCGTGTTGCCGCCGAAGCTGAAGCCGAAGAAATCGGCTCTCTCGATGCCCAGATGCTTCAGCAGCGCGACGACGTCGTTGGCGTACTGCTCGATCGAGAGCGGCCGTTGCGGAATGTCCGCGGTGCGGCCGTGCCCCTGAAGGTCCATCGTGATGACTGAGTGGCTCTCGAGCAGCGCGGGGAATGAAATCAGCCCGGCGAAGCCGAAGGCGTTGGGGATATATACGAGCGGGTCGCCCGCCGGCGGGCCCTCGATTTCGTAATACATCCGGAGACCGTTCACCGGCGCGTAGCCGCGAGTTGTCACGCTCATCGTCAAGTGTCCGTGAGTTTCGGAAATGGCGCCACAGCCTCGTGGCGAATGATGGCAGCTTCATCGCCGCCATCATCGGGACCCACATCGCAATGAACGATGCCGCCGCGCCGGTCCACGTCTGTCCCGGCATCCCCATTATCATCGTGGACGCCGCGCTGCAGTCGGTCATCTTACCTTCCGGCGCCGAGCTTGCCGTATGAATCGCGATGACGCCACCAGAAGCCCGTCTCGTTGCGGCCCTTCGGCGCGCGGTCCAGCCACTGGTACATCCCCCACTCCCCGTCGGACCAGGCGTCACCGGGCACGCGAACACGGTGACGATCACGATTACAACCGCCACCGTTCCGATTCTCCCGGTTGGAACGAAGCTGGTTTTGCCGGCGCAAGCCCAAGTTGCACCCTAAGCGCTGTCAGGCGGTAGCCGTCCCGACGGTGGCGGGAACACCATGAGTGCCCCGCAGTCAGGCGAGCGACTGCGGGGAGTTCATTCTTTTTTCATCATCCAAAAACCGACGCGCAATCTTGGCGCGTTATGATGGCGCATGCCGTCAAACCTCGAGCCCCGGCGCGACGTCGCGGGGTGGATCTGGCGCGGCCTGATCGCGGCGCTCTTCGCGTACATCGGCTGGGGCAAGTTCGACAGCGCGCCGAACGGCGAGTGGGTACGAATCTTCGCCAAGATCGGCCTCGGCCAGTGGTTTCGCGTATTCACCGGACTCGTCGAGATCGGTGGCGGCACCCTGTTTCTCTTTCCGCGCACGAACAAGGTCGGGGCAGCGCTGCTCGCCGCGGCGATGCTAGGCGCCATAGTCGCGGACGTCGCGATAGGCACCGCGGTCTTCGTGATCGTACCGCTGGCTCTGTTGGCCGCAGTTGTCATCGTCGCCGCCCGAGATCCCAGCCTCGACCTGGTCAGGCGGCGCTAACGTCTTGCAAAATAGACCGGCCAACAGAATGGGATTAACGGCGCGGCATCACGGCCATTCCGCGGGCTGTCTTCCTTGACTGGCCCCGATCTTGGGCTCGAAGTCGGAGGACAGATGTCGGACCTCGGACATCAGACCAGCTCTCGCCGGTTCGACCCGCCTTTTTTGCGCCTTTTTCTCGATCCACCCCAGAACCCGATTCCAACCCCCGCGGGGGTACGTGTCACTCACCTGAATGCGCACGCTCTTCCGCGTAGCACTCGCAGTTCCGACGACGGCGACTTGAACGCCGGCGAGGACGCGTTTCGGACGCTGTACAGGGCGCACACCCCGGCGCTCTACGCGTTGGCGTTGCGGCTCGCCGCGAGCGACCAGCACGAGGCCGAAGATCTCGTCCAGGAGACCTGGGTGCGCGCCACGCGCAAGATGTCGACGTTCCGCGGAGAGTCGGCGTTGCGGACGTGGCTCTGCGGCGTGTTGGTCAACGTCCGCCGCGAGCGGGTGCGCTCGGCGTGGCGGATGGTGGGCACCGAGGATATCGACCCTGTTGCTCCGCCCGCGCACGACACGGCGTTCGATCTCGAGCGCGCGATCGCCGCCCTCCCCGAAGGGGCGCGCGACATCTTCGTGCTTCATGAGATCTACGGCTACGCACATCACGAGATCGCCGGCATGCTCGGCGTCGTCGAAGGCACATCGAAGAGTCAATTGGCGCGCGCCCGCACGCTTCTTCGCAGGGCGTTGAATCGCGACGAGGGTCGACCATGACAGAACTACCCGACGACATCACACGCGCGCTCGCCGACTTACCGCGGGAGCAGCAGCCTGATCCCGCGCTCGAGGAGCGGGTCGTCCGCGCCGTGTTCGGGGGCGAGCGCCGCGGACGCTGGATGTGGGTGAGTGCCGTGGCCGCGGCGGCAGTGTTGCTCGTCATCACGCATGCCTGGTCTCGACGCCCCGGTCAGACGTACGTGCTCCTCCTCTCACCGGGATCGGCGTATCTCGCGCCGCCGCCGGGCAAAATGGGCGAGCGCCGGGCCGAGTACGGCCGCTGGGCGGACAGTCTGGCCCGCCTCGGTAAGCTCGACGTCGAGGGACGTCTCGAGCCTCCGGGCGACGTCGTCGATGGCTTGTTCATCATCCGCGCGGCGAACGACTCGGACGCGGCGCGGATCAGCGCGACGTGTCCTCACAACAAGTATCGCGGGCGGATCGAGCTACGGCGATTCATCGAGTAGATGGTTTGTGCGGCGCGTGTGCGGACGTTCCGTCTGACCACTGACCGACGGGAACGTTGAACTCGATCACTGGCGCCGGATCCCAGGAAACGAAGAAGGCGGGGTCGTCTTGAAATACGTCGCTGCGCGGAAGCTCGAACATCACGTGCGCCAGATTGTGGCTTCCCTGATCGGTCAGGTACGCCTGCTTTGACATCATATAGCACATCGAGCCGGCGTCTGGAGCGCCGAGCTCTTTCGTGGCCACGGCGGTCCTGATCGCTTCCGTGATTTGAGCTTTCGAAGCGCCAGCGAGCGCCATCCCGGCCTGCTTCATGGCATAGGGCAACAGTGACCGCGCCGCGGGTGGATTCATGCAGATGGGGCTCCGGTTCTTTGGACTCCAGAACTCGGGGTTGTTCAACGGCCCGGCGAACGCTCTGCCCACCACGCAGACGAAACCGTTCTTGCCGCGGACCGCGGTCTCGAAGTTCTTCTGTCCCAGCACCAAGATCTCGGCGTCGCGCGAAATCGAGGGAGGCGCCGCGGTGCGGGCCAGTGCGATTTCCGCATCGCGGTCCATCCGGTATTGCTCGATTGGAGCCATGCTGGCGTACAGCGATCGGGAATCCTGCGCGTTGGCGTTCTGTGTGTGGATCGGCAACGCAGAGCTGAACAGGGCGATCAATACTCCGTTTCCCCAGGCGAACGCTTTACGTGTCTTTCGGGGCATCGAGATCTCCTCCGCTGATGTGAGCTCGCTCTAGGCTGCTCCTTGTTGTGACTGAGCGCCGTTTGGATTGGGTGCTTCCAACGGGGGAAAAGGTTGGAATGCCAGGTCTGCTCGGCACCGGCGATTGGATCCCGGCCACTCTGAGGTCTGTCTTCTGGGGCGGGGTACGGCTGTGCGCTAGAAGTCAGTGTCAGATATCGGACGTCTGACGTCAGACCCGGCGTGACTGGAAGGAGCTTCCAGTTCGTGGAGGCTCGTCGCACAAACGCTGGGTCTGATGTCCGACGTCAGAAATCCGAAGTCCGATTTCGAGCGGCGAGCCGTACTCAACCCGCCAATCGAACCCAGAGTGGCCGGCATTCACCGCTCACGATCTGCCCGTCGGGGCGGGGCGTCTTGACCCTATCATGCTTGACCGCCATCTTGCGCCTTGATCCTTACCCCTAACCTCGTGCATGGAGGGCGATGCCCCGCGACACCAGCGATCTCCTCCACGGCACGCTCGACCTCATGGTCCTCCAAGCGCTCTCCACCACGCCAATGCACGGCTTCGGCCTGAGCAAGTGGATCGAGCAGCGAACGAGCGGGGAAATGGAGATCGTGGACTCGGCGCTCTACAAAGCGCTGCATCGCCTCGAAGACGACCGTGCCATCGCCGCCGAGTGGGGCGTCTCAGATAACAACCGCCGCGCGAAGTACTACTCGCTCACGTCGCGCGGACGAAAACGCCTGGATGCTGAAACGGCGACCTGGAAGCGCTACGTCCTCGCCGTGAGCAAGGTCCTGAGGTCAACGTGACGCGCATTCCTCGCGTCACGCTCAAGATCCCGCGCGGAGTCCGACGACTCTTCCGCCTCCCGGCCAGTCGCGACCGACTCCTTCGCGACATGGACGATGAAATCGCGGCTCACGTCGCGATGCGAGTCGACGAGCTCCGCGCCGCCGGGATGAGCGAGGCGGACGCCGAAGCCGAAGCGCGGCGCCGGTTTGGCGACACCGACGCGTTTCGTCGTCACACCGAGCGTCGTGCCACCGTGCGCGGGCGGCAGATCGGCGTCGCTCGGTGGATTGAAGAGTTCACCCAGGACCTGCGCGCCGCCCTTCGACAGGTGCGTCGCGCGCCAGTGGTGAGTGCGGTCGTCATGCTCACGCTCGCCCTCAGCATCGGCGCAACCACGGCGGTGTTCGGAACCGTTCGCCGGCTACTGCTCGAGCCGCTCCCGTTTGCCGATGGCAACCGCATCGTGAGCCTCGAGGCGCGGAAGAACGGAGATGGCAATTTCCGCTGGGATATCGACCCGGCACTGTATCGGCTGTGGTCCGCGCGTTCGCGCACGCTCGACGAATTCGCGGCGTACACGTGGTCGGACTACCCCGTCCGCGCAGCGAAGACCGACACGGTGGCCGTAGCTTCGGTCACGCCGTCGTTCCTCCCGATGCTGCGCGTGCATCCGTCTCTCGGACGAGGATTCACAGACGACGACGCGCGCCGCGGCGCTCCCCTCGTCGCGATCCTGGCCGACTCGGTGTGGCAAACGGAATTCGGCGGAAATCCCAACGCCATCGGCCGCTCGATCACCGTGAACGGAAAGGCATACGCGATCATCGGCGTGCTGCCCAGCCAGGTTGGCGCGCCGGCCGAGCGGGAGCCCCGGCCGGCCGTGTGGGTCCCGCTCGACGTCAGCTCGATAGGTCTCGTCCAAGGTTTCGCGCGACTTCGCTCCGGCATCAGCTCCGAGCGAGCATCGCAGGAGCTCGACGCGATCCGGCGTACGCTTCCCGATACCGGATGGATGAAGGGACGGCGAGGAGAAGCGCGGACGGCTTCCGATCGCGTCGAGCCACAACAACGCAGCGCCGTCGAATTGCTCCTCGTTGCTGCCTCCGGACTGCTGCTCATCGCGTGCGCCGACGTCGCCGGACTGCTTCTCATGCGCGGTTGGTCGCGCCGGCGCGAGTTCGCGATGCGGCAAGTGCTCGGCGCAGGGCGGGGAAGACTCGCCCGCATGCTTCTCACCGAGAGCCTGCTGCTCGCCATTCCGGCAGGAGCGGTCGGCGTCCTCGTCGCCTGGCTCGGCTTGCGGCCCGCCGCCCTCGGCTACTTCGTGAAGGTTCCGCTCGACACGACGGTGCTCGCGACGTCCGCGGCCCTCTCGATCGCAACCGTTCTCCTGTTCGGGATCGGACCGGCTTTCCTCGCCGGAGAGCGGACGCTCGACGGCGCGCTCAAGACCGGCGGCTGGCAACCCGGAGTGGGCCGAGCGTCGGGACGTGCACACGCTGGGCTGATCGTCGCACAGATCGCGCTCTCGCTCATGTTCCTCGCCGCCGCGGGCGTGCTCACGCGATCGTTCATCGCCTTGGTGCGAACGCCGGTCGGATACGAGCCGAAGGGACTCATCGAAGTGAGCGTGAACCGCGCCGCGCCGGCGAATGTGAAAACGGGGCGACATTCGACCCCGGCCGAGCGCGCCGCAGCGAATCAGACGCTTCATAGAGCATTCGCCGCTGTGCCGGGCGTGGCCGAGGTGGCGATCGGATCCATACCGCTCACGAGCATCGTTCCCGGTCCGAGTGCAGTCGAGGGCCCGTCGGGTATACGCCAGGCCGACGCGGAAATCGTCGCGGGAACTACGGTGAGCCCGGACTATTTTCGAGTTGCGCGGATGCAGCTCGCTCGCGGACGCGGATTCGACGCGAGCCAGGGCGCTAACGACGAAGTCGTGATCAATGAATCGCTCGCGCGCCTCTTGTGGCCGGATCGCGATCCGCTCGGCGTGCGGCTTCGATTCGGCGACAGTCCGGGCGAGTGGCGCACGGTCGTCGGCATCGCGAACGACGCACAAATGCCCGGCGGACGCGCGGCAGAGTTCTACAAATTGCAGATGTATCTGTCGTCCGTCGACGACGAGGAATCGGTTGGCCCCTTCATTCTGCGGGCGCGCGGCGATCCGGCGATGCTGCGAACGGCGCTCGAGCGTGCCGTCGAGAGCGCGGGCGTAGGTGCAACCCTCGCGAGAATCACTACCGCCGAGACACAGCTCGAATTCGCGTATCGCGGTCCACGCGTCGCCATGTTCATACTCGGCGCATTTGCGCTGATAGCATTGATGCTCACGGCCGTCGGCCTGTTCGGCATCATCGCCTTCGCCGTCGCGCGCCGCACGCGAGAGATCGGCATCCGCGTCGCATTGGGCGCCGATTCTGCGGCGCTGACGCGCTCGATCCTTGGCCAGAGTCTCAAGCTCGCCGCAGTCGGTTGCGTGTTCGGTCTCGCCGGAGCCTACGCCGCGGCTCGGGGCATCTCAGCGCTGGTCTATCGCGTGCGCCCGACCGATCCAGCTTCCTTCGGCGGCGCCATCGTGCTGATGGCGGTCGTCGCAATAATGGCCGCGGTTTTGCCGGTGAGACAAGCGCTCCGCGTGGACCCCGCGGACACTCTTCGATCAGAATAGGAGGCTCGGACAGAGCGGCGGTCAGCGCTGCCGAGGAAATCGCGGTCGCCAAACCAGGCCAAGGCGCAAGTGGCGGACAGACATACCGCCGTCGAACGGTGCGTATCCGTCGAGGATGTGCTCATTCAATATTGGTATCAGATCGCCGAGCCCTGCCTCCATTTCGAGGCCGATAGGCACGTGCGACCATGGTATCCAGTCGGCGGAGACGCCGAGCCATGGACCCCACAACATCTTTGCAGCGGTCAGTTCGCTGCCACTCGCATTTCCGTGCGTATCGACGCTGACTCGCGTCACCATCCAATCTGCCGTGAGCTTGAGAGTGGCATTGTGGCCGCCGGCCAGTCGTAGCATGCCGCCGCCGCGCGCCGTCGTCATCCGCGATCGGTCATGCACCGGCTCCGGCGCGCATGTACCCGGCTCGACGAGCCCGGCACATGGGATGCCGATTCGGTCGGCCTGCCCGTGAAGCCATTCGCCGCCGAATCGAAATGCGAACCGCCCGTCGCCGGCCGGAATCCAAAGCTCGACGCCACCGCCGACGAGAGGATTGCCAAGGAGTTCGTGCTTCGCGGAAAGAGCGACCGCAGTCGCGCCGCCACCCTGAACCTGCGCGGTCGCGCGGGGTCCGGCCGCGAACACGAGACAAATGGCAAGGAGAATCGCGGAGGACATCACCTTGGAACGATGCAGAGGCTCGTGAGCATCCCATTCAGGCCGATCGTCAGCACGCCGGCCGTGCAGCCCGTCGCAACACACAGCGCCACCCCTCGATCATGCGAATCGAAGTAGTCTAAGCCCGAAAGAGCACAATGGAGCCATGAAGGTCTCCAAGCTGTGAGCGACGGCTGCCAGCATGAGCTATGAGCTGAATGCGCGGCAGCTTCTCCGCGCCGTTTAGGCTCGAGGCTCCTGCTCATAGCTGTTGCTCGAGGCTAGGCTCGCCTCCCTTACGCGACGCGTGACTAAGCGAAAAGATCCAAACGCAAAACGCGTTCAGCATTGGTGCGCGGCGCCGACATTGGCCCGATTGTGCGGCAGCGGTCCACAGACTACGCTGCCCGAACCACCAGCATCGACAGACGGACCACGCCCCTGTACCACGACCCAATTCTGCCCAACGATGGTCTTGCCGCGCTCCGAGCGTACATCGAGCGAGAGGCCGCGCGGTTGGATGATTTGCAGCCGGCGGCCCAATTGCGACTACGCTCGGCGATGACGTTGCAGGTTCGGCTAGACCTTTGCATCGAGGCGCGATGGGCGCTGGATGCAGGAATGTTTTCGCCGGCGGATATTGTGACGTTGAACGAGATTGCTGCCCAAACGCCCCGTGACCACCGAGCACTCGTGAGCCTGGCTCAGGCCATTGAGGAACAAGTCCGTCGACCACAGAGGCACTGATCGTGGCGGTGTCTGGCGAGCGCGGTTCTCGCGCAGGGTATGTCCGCGCTTGTGTCGCAAGCGGTGTCGCGAACACGGTCGTGATGCTCGCCACATTGTTGTTCTGCGCCTGCGGAACGCTGGCGGCGCAAACCACGCCGGTCGACACGACGTCTCACCCCGTGTCCGCGAGTTCGACGTACGGCGAATGGTTCGCCGCATCGTTGGGCGGCGCGACCTATCGGATTCGGCACGGTGACGGCGCGGCGGTGCTCACGGGCGACGTGAACGTCCAACATGGTGCTCGGCTCACGACGCTTCGCGGTCAGTTCCTCGACGACTTTGGGGAAACCGGCGCCGTATCCCTTCTTCTCGGCCGGGCGACGACGTCGAACTCCGTCGGCTTTGCCTCCGTGTCCGGCGGCGTCACCGCGCTCGTGCGCAGACCCTGCGTCGTCGGGTGCGAGCTCTTCGGCGATGTTGGAACGGAACTCGGCCCGGTGCGGGGCGGCGTCGGGGTCATGGTTGGGGGCGACGCCGCCCTGCGTGTCGGACGCGTCGGGGGTGCGAGCATCGGACTCATGGCGTACGGCGATTTCAATACGTTGAAGTCGTACGCCGGAATCGGGCTGGAGATCGGCTTCGGCGGATGGCGCTGATGCGGTTCTAGCGCCCGCGGTCAAGGCGGGGAACTTCGGCCTTTATTTCGATGAGACCGGCGTGAGGTTCGGCTTGGACGCACGGTCGTTCACGTCGCCCTTCGCATCAGCGTAGACCGGGGTGATACGCTGGTGGCGCTCTCCGGTTCCACTCGCTCTTTACCGCAGTCGAGTCACAGTCGCCGAGTTCAATCTCGGCTGGACGCCCCTCGCACGATGAACGGTGCGTGACGGCGTTTGGATCACGGCCACTCCGAGGTCTGTCTTCGGGGGCGGGGTACGGCTGTGCGCTAGAAATCAGTGTCAGATATCGGACGTCTGACCTCAGACCCGGCGTGACGGGGCGGAGCCTTCCAATTCGTGGAGGCTCGTCGCACAAACGCCGGGTCTGATGTCCGACGTCAGAAATCCGACGTCGAGCGGCGAGCCGTACTCAACCCGCCCAATCGAACCCAGAGTGGCCGGCACTCACCATCGCGCACGCCGTCCACCCGTCACCGAACCAAGTACTTATCCAAAAAGTCCGATTGCGCATGAAAGTACGCGAGCCACGATCGATGCAGCAGTAGATCGTGAATCTCGTTCGGAATGACGATCAGTTCGTTTGGCACCTTCTGCTCCCGGAGTGCCGTCATCAGCTGCACCGTCTGATTGAACGGCACGTTGTGATCGTCGTCGGCCTGGATCACGAGCACCGGTGAACGCCAACGCTTGATCGACGACAGCGGCGATGACGCGCGCGCCAGGCTGTCCGACGCGGATTGCGCTCCGGCGGCGGCATACACCTTCAGCACGCCGCTCCAATCGTGCACACCCGCGTAGTCCACACCGGCGGCGAAGGTGTCGGATGCGCGGGCGAGTGCCAGCGCGGTCATGTAGCCACCGTAACTGCCGCCCCAGACGCCGAGTCGTTTCGAGTCGACGTCTGGTCTGGCCTTCAAGAAATTCGCCGCACCCATAATGTCGTTGAACTCGCTCGCTCCCGAGGGACCGAACTTGGGCGGCACGCGAAAATTCAGGCCGTATCCCGTACCGCCTCGATAGTTGACCGACAGCACGACGTATCCGCGGCTCGCGAAATACTGATTCATCGCATACATGTACGTGTACGCGCTCATCGGGTTCGGGCCGAGGAGCATCTGGCGATACGGGCCGCCGTGGAAGAAGAGCAGGGCGGGATGACGCGCCGCGTTCCCCGGTTGACCCGTCTTACCCGGCGGAAGAAACAGCTGCCCGTAGACCGTCATGCCGTCGGGCGAGCGGAAAGTCACCGGCTGCGGGACGACGAAGTGCGCGCCGGGATACTCTTCGGAAATGGTCTGCGGCGCGATATCGCGTGGGGCGCCGAATCGATCGCCGGATTGCGAGACCGCGACCGGTCGCATCGGATTCCTCGCGTCCGCGCTGAGAAACACCACCGAGCGGCCGTCGCTCGTGAACACGGGAAGGTCGGCGATCGTCTGGCCCGTCGTCACCGGCGACGGCGCTCCCCCCGCGACCGGCACCTGCCAAATGTGCCGGTGATCCGAATCGCCCTGGTTCGATGAATAGACGATATGACGGCGGTCCGGACTCAAATCGGCGCTGAAGATCTCGAAGTCGCCGGGCGTGAGCAGCGTCGGCGTTCCGCCCGCAACAGGGATGCTGTAGAGGTGCACCCAACCGCTTCTCTCCCACGGAAAAACGATTCTGTCGTCGGCCCCCCCCGCCCACGCGAACGCAGGGTTTCCTTCCAGCGGATAGAATCGGCTGCCGGCTCCTTCATCGGCCCGCCAGACCTGGTGCCCCTTTCCCGTCGCGGGGTCGGCGATCCAAATGGACCACGGCTCGGCGGTCCGCGTCGACGAGAATGGGCCGGGCGCACCAGGAGGAATGCGGACGAACGCGATCTTCGTTCCGTCGGGCGACCAGATCGGACTGGCATCCCGATCCACACTCGGCGCCAGCCAAACAATCGACTTGCGCGCGAGGTCATACACGCCGATCAGACTGTGATCGCCGCGGCTACTCATGAACGCGATGCGCGAGCCGTCGGGCGCCCACGCCAGCGCACCATCTCTGCCAAGATCTCGAACCACGGTCTGCGGTTTCTCGCTCCCGTCCAACGATGCGAGCACGATGGAATTGCGGGCGATGTAGGCGACCGTCTTCGTCTTGGGCGCCATCGCCGGTGAGTTTCCCTCGCCGATCAACCGTGGCGTCGTGTCGCCGAGTGAGATCGTCCAGAGCTGTCCGGGCATGGATCCGAGCGGCAGATCGCGTGGGTTCGGCTCGCCGCCGCGCTCGAACACGAGCGCCTCGCCGTCGAACGACCACGCGAGGGCTCCGATCTCCACACCGAGGTCACCGGCGAATCCGGTCAGTTGCCTCGACGTGAACGATCCGTTTGCGCCGGGCTCTCCGATCCAGATGTTTCGGCTGCCCTGTGCGTCGAAGATCCACGCGACTCGTCCGCCGGCGGGCGACGCAATGAGCCCACTGGGGAACGGCGCGCCGAGCGCCGACTCGAGCGTGAAGGACGGCGTCTGCGCGGGCGCGGTGCCGGCCAGGAACAATGCGGCGAGCCACAGCGCGGGCGTCGGCAGAACGGCGCGGACGCGATCTCGAGTCCGATGCGTGGTGCGGAAAGGCATGGCAGGGTCGCTCAGGTGTGGATGGCACGGCACGGCGAGAATTCAGCGACATAGTAGCGTCCAGCGTACGAAGAATACAAGTTTGGTATACCAAACGGCTGGCTTCGGTGGTCCCCCCCTCCCCCGCGACATCACCGGCGTCGTTCGTCCCACATTCCGGAGCATTCACATGCTGTATTCCGTCCGATTCGCCGGGATCGCGATGCTCGCCGGCTTCTCTGTTGCCGGCGCCCAACGCTCGACCATCACGCGCGATGCGTTTCGTCCGCGCGCCGATTCCCTGGTTCTCACGTATCTCGCGGAGTCCCGCGCGCCCGGCGCGTCGTTCGCGGTGATTCGCGGGAACGATACGTTGGCGTACGGCGCGTATGGTCTCGCCAACGTCGACGCGGCACGCGCGCCGACGACGGCGACGATCTACGAGATCGGTTCCAACACGAAGCAGTTCACCTCCGCCGCGATCATGAAGCTGGTGGAGCAGGGGCGTGTGAAGCTGGATGACGATCTCTCGAAGTACGTCCCGCAGTTTCCGTTGCACGGCAAGCAGGTCTCGATTCGCCAGCTGCTGACGCATACGTCCGGCATTCACGACTACACGTCGGTGCCGGATTGGCAAAAGACCTGGAACGACCCGCTGTCACCCGACGCGATCATCAAGCTCGTCGCGGCCGACACGTTCGACTTCGCGCCCGGCACCGCATACCGATACGACAACACGGGCTACGTCCTGCTCGGCATGGTGATCGAGAAGGCGAGCGGTCAAAAGTACGCGAGCTATCTCGAAGCGCAGTTCTTCAAGCCGTTGGGACTGCGTCAGACGTCGTACTGCCCGTCGCGAACATCGGATCCCGCGTTCGCGCTCGGATATACCAAGGGGGCAAACGGGGCGGCGACGCAGCGCGCCCAGTTCCTGGATCTGTCACACCCCTTCGCCGCCGGAGCGCTGTGCTCCACCGTCGGCGACTTTGCGAAGTGGCAACGCGCGCTTGCCGCGGGCCGAGTGGTGTCGCCCGCCTCGTATGCGCTGATGTCGACCGCCGATACGCTGAACAACGGGCGCAAGATCAACTATGGATTTGGACTGGTTCCGGGCGTCTTCGACGGTCACAAGACCGTATCGCATACCGGCGGCATTCCCGGGTTCGCGACGGCGGCGGCGTACGTCGCCGACGACAGCCTGAGCATCGTAGTATTTACGAATTACGATCGAGAGTCGCCGCAGCGGCTGGTGCAGAACCTGCTTCGCGCCGCGTACGGAGAAGCACTCGTTGCCGCGGGGGCTGCTCCGGCGAGAGGGACCGCGCCCGCGCTCTCGCCCGCCGATCGCGACGCGATCGTCGGCTCGTACACGTTGCAACTGCCCACCGGGCAGTCGTTGCCCATCAAGTTCTTCCTCGACGGCACGCGTCTCATGGCCCAGGCGCAGGGCCAGAGCGCGAACGAAATCAATTACCTGGGCAACTTTGCCTTTGGGGTCGCGTTTGATCCGGCGCTGCGGTTCACGTTCACTATGGAAGGAGGCAAGGCGACGAAGGTGACGCTGTTGCAGGGAGGAGCGAGTATCGAGGGGGCGAGAGCCCCTTAGTAACGGCCAGAGAGGGGCCGAATGCCGAAACTGCCGAAGACCGAGACTTCCGAACGCCGAGACTGCCGAACGCCGAAACGGCGAAACTGCCGAACGCCGAGACTGCCGAACGCCGAGACTGCCGAACGCCGAGACTGCCCTCGCGTGTGTCAGGGCGGCGACGTCGCCAACCGCAACAGGTCTCGAATCCCGTAGATCGCCGCATGCAAGTGTACTGGTCAGAATAGGGCGCGGACCAAAAACAGTGCCGGTGCGGCGCGTCATTGTTCTAGCTGTCAATCTGCGTCATTGTCGTTCCAGTCTGCGCTGTCTGCGTCAAAGTAGTTTCGCCCTGCTTCGTGGCCGCACGCGACTCACACCAATTCAAGTGGGCCGTAACTGCGCTTCGGTACTGCAACGATTGCGCGGACAAACCACGGACTAGGCGGAAACAGCAAAGGCTTTGGGACAACGAACTGCGGCGCAGCAACCGGCGGCGGGCCAAAGCGACACCGGCCGCAGTTCCAAAAAGATGCTCCTCCGCGAAAATCCGTGGTGTTTCCGCGAAATCGTTGCAGTACCGTGTCGTAGATCCCGACTGGCGCGAGGAGCGGCGCGCGCCACGGCGAACCGCACCGGAGTCACCGACAACCGTGCCGCGGACGCAATCGCCATAGAATCGTCGCAGCCAGCACAGCCCAAAGGAGATTGCGCGCGTTGAGCAGGAGAACGACCGGCATCTCCATCCGCAACAAGCGATCGTAGCCATATGGAAAGATCACGATCGTCAGCACCGTGGCGGCGAGACCGAGCGCGTACTCCGGCGCGGGCAAGAGCGCGATGAACGGGAGAAGCCAAATCACATACTGCGGCGACAGGACCTTGTTGGTCAGCATGAACACGAGCAGCGCGACCAGCGCGTATCCGGCGAGCGTTTGATCGCTCGCCGCCCTGCCGCTCGAGCGTTCGTTTCGAAACCGAGAAAAGGCCAGGAACGCGACGGCGGACCATCCGGCGACGAACGCCGGCAGGAGCCAGCGGATCACTCCGGCGGACGTCGGGGACAGCAGGTGAATCGCGCCGAAGTTTTCGACGATGGAAACGCCGCCCACACCAAGGGTGTGTCCCAACATCAGAAGTCCGGCGGACGCACTCTCGATTTGCAGGCCCCGTAGCTGGTGATACCTCAAAAAAGAGAGGAAGTCGGCCCGCGCCGCCCACACGAAGGGCGCACAGATGAGCGTCGTCGCGGCGAACGTGCACACCATGAATCGCAGCGCCCGTCCCCGCTCGCCGCGCGCCAGGTACCACGCGACGAAGATCGGTAGAAAGACGATCGGATAGAGCTTGGCCGCGACGCCCGCGCCGAGCGAGATGCCGGCTGCCGCGGGGCGGCCCTTCATGACCAGCACGAGACTCAGCGCCGAGAGCAACGTCGGGAAGAGATCGAAGCGCCAGGGAAAGAGCGGCGCGCCGACGAACGCGAGCAATGCGTACATGCCCGCGGCGGCCAGCGAACGTTCCGCGGAGACCCAACGTCGAGCGGCGGCCCAGATGCACGCCCCCAGCGCGACGGACCAGACGGCGTTCAGGAGGAGGAACGCGAGAGCGTAGCGGGCTGTCGGCGCTCCTCGGCCCAGCACCCACTCGGGCAGCGTGATGGGAAGCAGCGCGAGCGGTGGATACTCGATGCCGAAGTCGCGATACGGGATCTGGCCGGCGAGCACGCGCTGCGCCGCCCGCCGGTACAACGACAGATCCTGAGCGTGCGACCCGCTGACGCGGGGGAAGCAGGCGATCGCCAGACCGATCCATGCCGCCGCCGCCCCTCCGGCGACGCCGGCCGACACCCACCAGGACTTTCCCTTGGCGAAACCCATGAGTGTCGAATCGCGTGGCAATCTACGCGTGATACTCGTGAGTTATAGGAAAGTTTGCTTTGTTTTGGTGTATTCAGCATCGCTATTTAGGATGACGATTCCTTTGCCGGCGGTGAGCGATGCGGGCGGAGCACGACACCACTCCGGTGGCGAAAGGCCAGTTCGTCGCGCCAAAGCGCCCGGCCACCGGTACCACCGGACGCTTCGGCACGCCCGCGGGGGCGACCCGGCCCGCATCACTCGAGGTGCTGTTCGCGTTTGCTGTGCTCGCCGCGCTGACGGCGGCCGAAGTCGGGATCACCGGCAACTCGTTCGTCGTCTCCCACCCCATGTGGCTGGACGAGAGCGTCACCAGCCTGCTGCTCAATGACCCTCGGCTCCAACACATGCTGGCCGCGATCCACGGCGGCGCCGACACCAACGGTCCGGCCTTCTACTTTGGCACGTGGCCGGTCGCGCATCTGGTGGGAGGGTCGGTCTCCGAGCTTCGGCTCATCACCGCCGGGATGATGCTCCTGGCGCTGGCCGGCATCTATATGGTATGCCGGTTCTTCGTCGAACCAGCCCGCGCGGCCGTCGGGGTGCTCGCCGCCGCCGTGCATCCGTTCGTGGTCGTGCAGATGTGGCAAGTCAGGATGTACGGATTCTGGCTCGCCGCGATTGCCTGGTTCTGCGTGTACACCGTGGCGCCGACCCGCACGCGATCATGGCCCGCCCGCCTCGTGGGCTGCGTGCTGGCGGCGCTGGTCGTGACGGCTCATTGGCTGGGAGTGTTCGCGCTGGTCCTCGTCTCTCTGCCCGCCATCGTGGAGACGCGATCCGATCCGGCCCGGCGGTGGAATCATCTGCTGCCCATGGTGACCGGACTTCTGACGTTGGCGCTCTGTGTTCCCTTGATTCTCAGCCAACGTCACATCCTGAGCGTTCCGACGTGGATCGACTCGGCGAGCCTTACTACCATAGCAGTGCAACTTCGTCGGATCGTCCTCGTTCCGGGGAGCGTGCTCCTAGTTGTGTACGCCCTCCTGAGGATTTGGTCCTGGCGCCGCGAGAACGGAGGCGGGGTGCGGAGGCCTGGAACGGGGACGGAGGCGCAGTGCGAAGATGTAGGGACCGAGTCTTCGTCGGCCGGAACACTGTGCACGCCGCGCCCGGTTCTCGCGCTGTTGGCTTATCCCGTTGTCCTGGTCGTGATGTCCGTGGCGATGCAGTCCGTCCTCATCGAGCGGTACATGCTTCCCGTCGTCATTCCGATCGCCCTTGTCACGGCGTTGGCTGCCCTGCCGCTTCGGCAGCGGTGGGGGCGGCTGACGACCGGAATCGCGATCGCCTCACTGCTCGTCGTCGGCTGCCTCGAGCTCAACGCGCTGCGACGAGTCACGCGGCAGGACGACGATACCGCCGCCTTGGTGATCGATATCGTCCAGCGGTCGCTCGCCGCGCACCAGCCGGTCGTGTTCGCGCGGCGCTTCGAGGCGTACCCGCTGATTCAGGCGCGCCCACAATGGGCTGACTCAGTCGCGATCCTCGATTTTCCGGGGAACCCGGACGGCCTGATGCGCCGCACGCTCTTCGAGCGGGATCTCGGCCGAGCTGTCGCTCGCTTCTATAAGGAATACCATCTGGTGACGGTCGACCGGCTCCGCGAGCTGGGCCGCTTCACCGTCATCACCTCCTCCGGCGAAGAGGACGAGTTGCGGCATCTCTTGCCCAAGTTTCGCCTGAGGGCCGTCGGGGTTGATGAGTACGTCGCCGAATTACCGTGAGGGACGACAAGACCGCATTCAACCGCCACAAAGCCCCGTCGCGTCACCACCTTTTGCGAGTTCCTTAGACTTCGCAGCCGCGGCCAGCGTGCCTCGCCGCGCTGGCCCGCCAGAACGGGAAGCGCCATACTATCCTCATGGCGTCGCTTCGCGCTCGCACGGTTACTACGTTGGTCGCGCTTTGGCTAGGCACGCATGCGACGCGCCTCGCCGCTCAGGACTCGACTACGCGCGGCCTCACTCTCGGCCACCGCCCGGATTCAGCCAGCCTGCTCGCAGGCAGGTTCCACGCGCTACTCATCGCAGTTCAGAATTATTCGGACCCCGCCATCCCGCGACTCCAGGCGCCGGTCCGCGACGCCGAGCGCCTCCGCGACCTGCTCACCTCGCGCTACCGATTCGATCGGCGCGACGTGATTCTGCTTCCCAATCCAAAGCGTGAAGCGCTGCTAGGTCAGCTGAATCAACTGTCCGAGACGCTTGGGCGGAACGACAACCTCCTGATTTTCTACGCCGGTCATGGGATCTGGGACGAGGCGAGTCATCAGAGCTACTGGCTGCCTGTCGACGCGCGGCGGATCAATTCGGCGCAGTGGGTCTCAAACAGCGATGTCGAGGGGTCGCTCCGGCGCATGAAGGCGAGGCACGTTCTGCTGATCGCCGATGCCTGTTTCGCCGGAGCGCTGCTTTTGCGAGACGTTCCACCGGACCAAGCGATGTCGCGTCTCTACGAATTGCCGAGTCGCAAGGCAATGACGAGCGGCTCGAAGGAGACGGTGCCGGATAGCAGCGTTTTCCTGGACTATCTCATCAAGCGACTCGAGGCAAACGCCGCCCCCTACCTGCCCGCCGACGACCTGTTTTCGAGCTTTCGAACGGCCGTCATGCACAACAGTCCGGTGCAACCTCAGTTCGGGACGATTTTCAACGTCGGAGACGAAGGAGGAGAGTTTCTCTTTCCACTGCGACAAGGTGGCGAGAGCGTGGCCGCCGAGGGGGACACCTCGCTTAACGCCGTAGCTAATGGCGACCCGGCGAGCGCAATGCTAACGAGGACCCCACGTGAGATCGTTCAGGTGCGCGTCCGGGAATTCGTTGACCGCATTGCCAAGAAGGACATGACCTCGCTCGACGAGGACTACCGCGCCCTGCCCGGGAAGCCGATTGACTGGAAGGAAAAACTTCTCGTCTTCGTTCGCGACGACCTGGTTTCAGCATCCACCGCGGGCACACCTGAGATACTCATCGACGGCAATGAGGCGACGGTGGATCTCAAGGTGGCGACGCAGTACAACGATCCCGTTGTTCGCGGCAAGCCGCGCGCGGTGCTGCATTTCCTGGTGCGATTCAGACGGCTGGGCGACGACTGGTCGCCGCGCTCCTACTCGCTCGTCGAGAAGCCGCCGTTCTAAGGACTCTCCGCCGGCGTCAATCTCTCCCCAGCCCGACGTTGAACCCCGCCTTCAGGACGAACATCGTCCCGCTCCCGGCGTCGAGTCCCGACGTGGCGCCTGTATCTCGATATTTGAAGTCGCCGAAGTTGAGCGAGGTCAGCGCCGCGCCAAGATCGAACCCCAGGTGGCCGTTGATGCGGGCCACGAATCCCCCACCGACACCGTACGCCAGCGCATTCGCTTTGACCGGAAGCGTTCCGCCGAGATCCCCCAAGTCCGTTTTCTGCGACATGAGCGCCACTCGGCCGGCAACGTACGGCCGTACGATCCGGCTCGAAACCGCAATGGCGTAGCGCGGTTCGAGGAATAGGCCGCTCAAGCTGACCTTGTTACTCAGCCCCTGGCTCGTGCTCGAGTGTTTTGTCAACTGAAGACCGGCGCCTAGCGAGAAGGGGCCCGGATTCACTCTGAGTTGAACCTCGCCACCAAACCCCGTTCCTACACGTAAGACGTCGAAGGCATCCCCTTGAAGACTGGTAAGCAGTGCTGCGCCCTGCAAGGAGAAGAGCTGTCTCGACTGGGCGTTGGCATTGGGAGCAAGCGTAAGCACCCCGAGCACCGCCATGAGCCTTCTACTACTCATGAATCCTCTCTCCACTGGGGTGACCCGCCGGGCAGGAGCTACTTCAGCCGGATTAGCACGGGGATGTCTTGAGCCACCACGCCGGGCGTCGCCGAGGTCAATCGTAGGGTTGCCGCGCACGCCTGCGCGACCTGTCCGACTGGATTCACGCGAACCGCCACGAGCGCGATGTTCCCTTTGCCGATCGTTGTGCCGACGAGCGTCGGCGTGACGAGGAGACTCGCGGGGCACGCGGCGAACCCACCGGCGCTCGTGCCAGCAAGGTTTGGAGCCGCCACACTGATTGCGTTCGGCCCGAGGTTATACAACGTAATCGTGTCTGCTTGTGGCGCCCCAGTCCCCGCCGTCGCCAGGATGTTGAGATCTCTTTGGCTCGGCGTGATCACGTCGGCACTTGGTTTTCCCAACGTCACGGTGAGCGTGGCCGTGTCGGTCGCCAACCCGGTGTCCGTTAGATAGTCGCCAACGATCACCACCTGGCACCGAACGGTTGAGTCCTCACTGATGGCTGCGAAGTTGCCGGACACGGTGACCTTCGTGCCCGACTGCGGGTTCGATATGATCGGCGGGCCGTTGAGCGCATTGCCGCAGGTGTGCTTCAGAACCGTTGGCGTCGCGGTCGGAGTCGACGGATTCTGCACCTCGATGGCCGCTGACTGGGTCGCGGCCGCGGGCGTCAATTGCAATCCCCAGGGCCGTAGGAAAAGCCTCGGAAACGGATCGGCGGTATAGTAGACGAAGATCTGACAGGTCGGGTCGGGCGGAACGCTGAATGCCGGACACGTCGAACCGCCGTTCGCGGCAGTGAGCTTGATGCGGATGGGCGAGCCAAACGGGTTGCCCGGGGACGGCAAATTCCCCGCCGGGCTGTGGAAATCCGCCTGCTTGACCCTCAACTCCAGCTGCCCGGAATTGATGGTAGGTGTCTCGAGCCAGTTCTGATCCGACGGGTCGACGGCGTCGACCTTTGCGGCGATTGGCGTGTTGGTTCGGCTATCGAGAAGACTGATCTGGGCGAAGGCGGTCGGCGGCGGCGGATCGGAGAGATGGCCGGAGTTCTGGTGGAACCGGACTACGGTCGCCGCCATGCCAACGGGACTGTCGATGGTTTTCGCGAACTTGAGTGTCACCGGGACGGATGACGCGCCCGGCGCGGTCACCGCGACCGAGACGACGTATTGTGTCTCTTCCTCGGAATAGGACCTCAACCCGACGGCGTTGATCGTGGCGCGGAGGGTATTCCCGCCGACGATGGCGAGCTGTATCCAGTAATCCGGATTGGCGTTCGAAATGGCCGGCGTGAGAGTGCCACCACCGCCGTTCTGGATCGAATAGTCGACGATGATGGTTTGCTGAATGCGATCGGCGACGACGACCGGTTTCGTCGTCTTGAGTACGATGATCGGCGTCGCCACCGCAAGGAACGTGGCCGTGACCTGCCGGTTCGCATTCATCGTCACCTGACACACGGTCGTGCCCGTGCAATCTCCCGCCCATCCGGTAAGCGTTCCGCTCGCCACCTGAAGCTGCACGACGCTCCCGGACGAGAAACTCGCGCTGCACGCTCCCGCAGCGGCGCCATTGGTTATCGTGCAGGAGACGCCTCCGGTATTCGACGTCACTTGCCCCGAGCCGCTCCCGGCCCCGCCGCCGACGATCGTCAGGGTGCTGAACGTCGCGGGCGGAGTGGGAGTCGGAGACGGCGACGTCCCCGTCGGGGTGCCGTCGCCCCCCGCGGAGGATCCACATGACGCCACACCGAGGGAGACGATCAGAGTCCTCAGCGCGCGCGCGATAGGAGCGTGCACCTTCGACATTCCAGGCGCAGAGAGCCGGCGTCGTGGCATGCGGTGTCGGCAACGAGGGGATGCTAATGTGGGCTTCACTACCGGGCCGCGCAACAGTCGGGGCCGGCATTGACATTCGCAGGGCCGGCGATAGAATCGCGCGTTGCCCGAGCGCAAGATTTGCCGCCGGCCCAAACGTCCGCGAGTCGCGCAATGACGCTTCGCCCGCTGTTCCTCGCCGTCGGTATCGCGACACTCGCGCTTCGGCCGAGCGGCGTGGCGAGCGTTCGACGCAACGTCGTCGCCCCCAACGACGCGCGGCGGCATGTGGCCCTCCTGATTGGTATTTCCGATTACAAGAACTTCGCCGAGGGCGGGCCGCCCGGCCGATCGAAGCTCCACGCTCCCGTGGCGAACGACCTTCCGCGTGTCGAACGTGCCCTGAGTAAATGGGGATTTCGCGCGGGCCCCGATATGACGGTCCTGCGCGACTCGCAGGCCACACGCCAGGGCATCACGTCGGCGTTCGAGTGGCTGGACGCCCGAGTAGACACCGGAGATGTCGTCTTCATCTATTACTCCGGGCACGGTAGCTCGGCGCCGGACCTGGATGGCGACGAAGCGAAGATCGACCCCAACGACCACTATGACGAGGCCCTCGTACCGTGGGACGTGAAGGGAGATACAGGCTCCATACATGACCCGAACCAGCTGATCATCGACGATCAAATCGGACAATGGCTCGGTCGTTTGCGTTCTGCCAATGTCACGATCGTCGTCGACGCCTGCTATTCGGGTACCATCACCCGGGGCGGCCTGGCGTCGTACCGGCCTCGCGGGAGTCTTCCCCCCGCCGGCGTGGCCACACCCGCGAAGCCATCGAGTGGGCTCGACGGGCTCTTGCCGCGGCAGGTACTCCTTACGGCCGCCGCCTCCAACCAGACCGCCGGCGAGTGGGAGTTCGCGACCGGCGACGGAAAGCGGACGGCGTTTGGCATTTTGACATACTACTTCACAGAAGCGCTGGACGCGGCCAACGAGGGGACGCACTACGACGACCTGATGCGGCACGTCGAGGAGGGCCTCGCGTCGCTTCAGGGGTCGGTCCCTCACCAGGATCCACAGCTCGAGGGCGATCACTCAGCATTGCTGTTCCACGTGAGCGAACCCGTGCCGGCCCAGCAGGTGGTCGCGATTACGCCGCTCAGCGATACAACCGTCGGGATCGACGCGGGGGCGGTGAACGGAGTTCGGCCGTCGGCGCAATATGACGTGTTCGGCGCCGGCGAGACGACGTTCAGAGGAGAACCGCCGTACGGCCGCATTGAGATCGACTCTGTGACACGGTTCCAGGGTTTTGGGAGGCGCGTCGATGCCCGTACGTCGCCGATTCCCCGCGGCGCGCGCGCGATCTTGTCCATCGTTCCGTACGGGGTGCGACGGCTCACGACGATTAGCGTGTTTGCCCCGCCGGACGATCCGGCGATCTCAACGATCGTTCGCCAGTTCCCGGCCGCCCGTGTCGTTAGCCAGACCGCTGACCGGGCGACGGCGGACGTCGTGCTCGCCGCGCGCAATGGCACCGTGCGGGTCTTCGCGCACGCCGCCGAGATCAAGCCCCTCGATGCGTCGACGCAGGTCGTCGCCGGGGCCGATACTGGCTTCGCGCCGACCGCGGCCGCGATATGCGGGGCGTTGACGCGGGCATACATGATCAGCGCCCTGTCGCTCATCGAGAATCCCGCGATGATGCCTCCAATAGACGTGCGGCTCGTCGCGGGCGACACCGTGCCGAGCGAATTCGCCCCTTACACGGCTTTGGACACCGCGTTTATCGGTCAATCGTACACGCTGTGGGTGCGCGCCCATGTCCCCGATTGGTCGACTCTCTACTTGACCGTTGCGATCGCGGGGTACCTTGGCGATCCGACCGTTCTCTACCCGGCGCCGTCGTCGGCTGGGACCTTCCCTACCGCCGGCTGGCAGGCGATCTACCGCAACTTCAGCGTGACGGAGCCGCACGGGTTGGAACAAATCAAAGTTGTCGCGGCGGACAAGCAATACTCGCTTCAGTCACTGGCCGCGGCGCTGCCTCAGTGCGGCGCGAAGGAAGTAAGCCGAGGGCTCGGGCCGCCTTCACGATCCGCGATCAAAGGCTGGGGCGCCACGACACGCTCGATTCTCATCCTACCCGCGCGCCAATGACACGACGATCTCTAATACTGGTCTCCCTGGGCGCTCTGCCGGCGACACTCGCGGCGCAAAAGCCGACGACGCCTACTCAGAGCGGCCAACCAGCGCCGGCGCCCGCGCCCGCACCAGCAGCGCCGACGGTGATGCGCTCGCGTCCGATTCGCACCGTTTCCGGTGCCAAACCATGGACGGCGCGGTTCGATCATGTGGCGGGCCGAGTGACCGTGTTCGATCAGGGCGGGGTGGAGCGCGCAACGTTCGCCACCAGCGACACGTCCGAAACGCCGCTCATACCCCTACCCGCCGACCGCCCACTCCAGATCGAGGTCGTTCACGCCAACCCGCTCCTGTATGACTATGACGCGACCGTTACGACGGTGCAGGAGCGAAAGGTGCGCACGTGCCGCAACGTCTTGGGCACGTTCACCAACATCAGTTTGCAGATTCAGACCCTGGGACTCGCCGGGATTGCCGCGTCGAAGATAAGTCTCGACACGATTCTCCGGCAAACGCTCACCACGGAGTCGCTCGCAGCACCCACGGGGTTCGTGGGCCGGGGAGACGCCGATGTCTCCCGAGAATTATCCGATCTCGATGTCTTGGTGACACAGTTTGCCGCCCAGAGCGCCTCGGTCATGGCGCTATCGCGATCGACGGATGACTCGCTCGGGGTAATCGCGGAACTCGGCGAAACGACTGACGCCGAGCTCCTGCTGGGCCGGCTGCATACGTGGGTCTCGAGTCAACTTCCGAACGTGAAGACCGCGGCCGATGTCGGCGCGGCATACCAGCAGGCGCGTACCGCCGCAGTTCCGCTCGCAGCCAAGGCGGGCCAAGTGATGGCAGATTCCAAGACGAGCAGCGATTCCGCCGCGGCAAAGCGCCTCAGGACCCGCGCCGACTCAGCGCTCTCCGATCTGCGCCGGGGCTATCGCACCCTGCAAGGCCAACTCCACCAGATCGAACAAGCGCGCGCGGCCACCACGCAGCGGTTCACCGTCGCTCCGAGCGGGGACTTTCGACGTCTCACCATTGCGCTGACGCCGACGAAACAGTTCACCGATGTGCCCCGTCTGCGCCAGGGGAGCGTCGACGCGATCACCGATCCGACGCCGAACTGGACATGCAAGCTTGCCATTGGGCTCTCGTTGATGGAGCCGCCGAAAGGCTACGCGATGCACGGCGACACCGTCGCTGACGTGACGTCTCCGGATCAACGCAGCGCGGCGTCGGTTCTGCTGCATTTGGACTGGCGAAAAACGCCGGTGCCCGTCGGCGCGGTGTTGGGAGCCGGACTCGGAGCGAGCCATCGTCCCGACTGGTATACGGGTTTGAGCTGGCAGTTCTCGGATGCAATTCGGCTCAACAGTGGCGCGGTGTGGCAGCGCATCCAACGCCTGCCTTCCGGAGTTGTGTCTGGGATCCTCACGAAGGACCCAGTCATCAGGCAGGCGATACAGAACGGCAATCCTGCGTATCGTCCCGCGTTTTTCTGGGGGTTGAGCATCGGCGGTTGATCACGTCGGTGGCTGGCCCTGCGGTGTCACTACAGAGGGTCCATGCTGATCGCAGGAGTTCTTCTCGCGACGGCCATCGCCGTGCAAACCCCCGAGGCCGACACCGCCGAGGCGCGCCGGCTGCTGCGCCGCGCGGATTCAGCGTTCAATCGCGCCGACGCGGCGGGGTTCAAACAGGCGAGCGTAGTGTATCACCGAGCGCTCGCCATCTACGAAAACGCGCACTATTTCTCGGGACAAGCGAGTGCGGCCAACAATCTCGGGCGCATCGCCGTGCGGACAGGTCGTCCGGATTCGGCGGTCATGTACTATCGCCGCGCCGCGGCACTTAGCCACGCGACAGATGATTCGACGAACGAAGGAATATTCGTCAATAACATCGGCGACGCGTTTGTCGATGCGCACAGCCCCGACTCCGCGCTGTACTACTTTCGCCAGTCTGTTCCACTCCTTTCTCGGACCGCGAAGTACGCTGCGCTCGGCTGGTATTCTCTTGGCCGATTCTACGGCAACGCGGGGAGTCTAGACTCGGCCCTCGCGAACTTCGCTCGTGCCGATTCGGCGGCAAACGCAGCGAAGGACACCCTTCGGGCGGATCTGGTGGCCTACGCCGTGCTCGCGGCGTATGGAGATGCCAATCGCCCCGATGCGGTTATCGAGCGCTATCCGGCCCTGTTGGCGAAACTGCGAGCGCGCCACGATTCGGCAGCGGAGGATTACCTGTTGAACGTCGTGGGTCTCGCCAGGCGCGCGCGCGGCGATTTCTCCGGCGCACGGGCAACGTTCCGCGAAGCGTTCGCGCTCGCTCGGCTCCGCCGAAACGCGGGTGATGAGGGACAGTATTTGTCCAACATCGCCACCACGTTCGGCGACTACGAACACACCGCGGATTCGGCGGTCCCGTACTATCGCGCGGCGGCCGATGCGCGACACCGCGCCGGCAATACCAAGTCTGAGGCCTTGACGCTCGCGTATCTCGCGGACGTATATCGCTCGTATCCGAAATACGATTCGACGATCGCGATACTACGGCGCGCAGTCGACCTCGAACACCGGACTGGATATCACCTCGCCGAGGCGCACGACCGCGCCGACCTCGCCGACGTCCTCGAGGATGTAGACCGAGAATTGGAGGCCGACGAACAGTATCGCCTGGCGCTCAAGCTGGCGCGAATGGGAGGCGATCAACCCGTCGAGGCGCGGGCGCTGAACGGCCTCGGCATCGTGTACACCAACTACTGGGGCGAGCCCGATACGGCCGCCGTTTACCTTCGACGGGCGGTTGATGTCGCGCGTCGCGGCTCGCCCGATCTCGTCGCAACGGCGCTCACGAATCTCGGAGCCGCCCTCGAAGCGCAAAACAAGCCCGACACGGCGCGCCTCGTTTACATCGATGCGCTCGAGACCGCGAAGCGCGCAAAGGAGCGCAGCCTGTCCCGGTATTACAGCATGCTTGGTGACTTATATACCGACATGGGACGGGACTCCGCGAAGATTCTACTTGAAGCTGGGGTTCGCGCCGCCCGGGAGGAGAGCAGCCTCGGCGATGAGGCCGATGCGCTTCGAATGTTGGGTCGATGGTACCAGGTGGCCGCGTCGCCTCGGCGGCTGGATCTCGCGGGTCAGTACTATGACTCCTCCATCGCGATCGGCGGTCGCATCGCTCGAGTGTTCAAGCGCGACGTCGAACGCGTGCGAATCGCCGAGCAGAACTCCACCACGTATGACGCCTGGGTCTCCGCCACGCTGAACATAGCTGCCGATGGGGCGATCACGCGCGAAGCCGCGTTGCGGGCGCTCGCCGTCAGCGAGCGAAGCCGGTCACAGGCACTCCTCCGTTTGGTGCGCGAGCGCGCGCAGAACGAAGCCAACGTAGTGCAAGCCGGCGGCGATCTTCTCAGTGAGGGGGCCGCTGTGCTTCGCGCCACATCATTGCCGGGGACGACGACCCTCGCTTACCACAGTACCTACGACACCCTTGTCATTTGGGTGCTTCGAGATCGCGATTCGGTCACGGCGCACGTGAGGCGTATTGGCTGGGATTCGCTGTCGACGCTGGTCGCAGAGTTGCGCGACGGGCTCCAGACCGATGGAGCGGGGTCTCGCGGACTAGTGCTCGAGAAGCGCGATGCTGCCGATTCAGCGCCCGACACTCAGCGGGGCTTGCACGCGCGCGGCAACCGCCCCGCCGTTTCAACGGCGGTGCTTTCGGAACTGCGAACCTACCTTCTCCCGCCCGAGGTGTTGGCCGAGCTACCACCTGCCGGCGAATTGCTGATCGTCCCGCACGGACCGCTATCGGCGGTTCCCTTCGCGGCATTGTCGACTCCGGATGGAATGCCGCTCGGCGAGCGCTTTGCGATTCGATATGCGCCGTCGCTCACGACACTCGCCGCGATTGCCGAGGGGCCGGGGTCCGGCGAAGGCAGAGCTGACGCGTCATGGCTCTCGCGCTCGATCGTCGTAGCGAATCCTCGCATGCCGGTCGTCACCGATTCCTCCGGGAATCGAGTCCGACTTCCGGCGCTTGACGGAGCCGGTGCAGAAGGCAGGTGGCTCGCCGCGCGCCTCAAGACGACACGACTTCTCACCGGTCCGGATGCCAACCTCGCAGCGCTTCGCGGGGTGATCACCGACTCCGTGCCCATCATCCATTTCGCCACGCACGGCTACGCCTACAGCTCCGACGCGCACGAGCGCGACAGCTTCATTGCCTTGTCACCGCGGGCCGCGGATGATGGTTTGCTCACGATCACCAAGATCCTCGATTCGTTGCCCCGGCTCCACGCCGACCTCGTCGTGCTCAGCGCGTGCCAAACGGGCCTCGGGAATTTGGCGCAGGCTGAGGGGACGATCGGACTTCAACGCGCATTCATCGCGCGAGGCGCGCAAAGCGTGCTGGTCAGCCTTTGGAATGTCTCGGACGACGCGACCGCGCTGCTCATGCGACAGTTCTATTCACATTGGCTCGACGATCGTGACTCTCCCTCTAAATCGGAGGCGCTCCGCCGGGCGCAGAGCGATGTGCGGCAAAAGAAACAGTTCGAGCAACCACGCTACTGGGCGGCGTTTCAGCTCGTAGGAGCACGATGAGAACGCCGTCGATGGTTCGGGCTCGTTTCGCGGGCGCAGCTCTCTCGCTCGTTTGCATCTGCGTGCTCGCCGTTTCCAGCGGCGCCGCGGCGCAGCGGCCGAGTGGCGCTCGTTCGCCCACGCTCGCGCAAGTACTGCGGCTCGACACGCTTCGTCGGGCATCGGTCGACGCGATGATGGCCGGCAAGTTGGACACGGCCGTTTCTCTCGCCGACGCCGCCGTCAACTTCGCGCTTTCCATCGGCGACCGATCCGTAGCGCAGCTCCGCGCCTACACCGGCCGTGTTGAGTTTCAATTGGCGCGGCGGCTCGGCGCTGCAGGTGACCTTGGGAATGCCGGTGCGCATGCCTTGCGCGCTGCGGAGCTGGGCCTCGCTGGTGGCGACTCGGTACTGGGAACCTGGCCGGCCGCAGATACAGGATTCGTCTATTTTCGAAAGTTCGCCGCTCAGCTGGCGAGCCGCGGACGGCGTGACTCCGCGGTCGCCGCGCTCGACGAGGCGCTGAAGATGGCCCACGCGGCCGAACGTGCCCGCTCGCGCGTCGCATTCTGGAGTATGACCGCGCCTGCCACATTCGCGCGAGCAAAGCTGCGCGCCGTGGACGGCGATTGGAGCCTAGCGCTGGCCGACTACCGGTCGATGTGGGCGTCGCGCGATTCGCTCGATCCCCGCTTGCGCGCCTATGCAGCCATAGGCATCGGCGCGGGGCACTTCGCCTTGGGACGAGCCGACTCTGCGCTTTTTTATTGGTCGCATCCGGGCCGATCAGACGTCTACTACAGTGGCCTTTCCTGCGCGGCCGATGCACAGCGCGCGCGCGACGCGGTGTATCTGGCCGCTCTCGAGGTGCGAACACCTGACACCACGGTGATGCGGCTGATCGACGGCGCGGCGAGTGAGGTTGCCGACTCGGGCCGGGGTCCGCCCGCCGACCAAGTCGACCAGATCCCCCCTTTCCCGGCTCTGCTCACAGTTCGCGAACTCGGTGACGAAACCACGCGCGCGTATCTGCGAGCCATGCCGGTCCTCGGGCGTGAACGGGCGGTCGGCGCGGCGATGATCGCCAAAGAAGCGACGGTGAGGCACGCGACGCTCGACTCGCTGAACGCGGCCGGCGGCCGCCGGCTAGGCCACCCGTACGTTGATATTCGCGTATATCCTCGCCCCTGTAGCGACCGCATTATCGGCGCGGAAGAGTTGTCCGGGGCCTCGTCTGAGATCATCGATCGGATTCAGTCGCGAGGCCAAACGGCGCTCGCGTATCGGCGCGTCCGCGACAGCCTCGCCGTATTCTTGATTTCGCGCTCGGGCGACCTGCTCGAGGAAACCGTTGGCTTTTCAGCGCCGCCGTCCGCTCCGTCGTCTCAGCCTGACTCGCTCCGTCGCCGGTTCATTCCGGCGACGATCGCGCCGTTCGTTCCGGACACCGGCACCATCATCATCGTGCGCGACACGGCCCTCGTCGGCGTTCCGTTTGATCGGATGTTGCCGAACGTCCACATCGTCCTCGCGGACTTGCTCGCGGACTATGCCGTCGCGCTTGGACCATCGGTGGCGAAGCCCACGGCGGCGATTGCAGCGGCCACGTCCCGTGCCCAGCCTTCGCGAGCAACTCCCCAAGCGGCGCCGGTTGCCGCATGCCGCCTGCCGGCGACACCCGTCGTTGACGACGTAACGCCGCTCCGGCGCGCTATCACGCCATCGGATTCGCTTCGCGCATATAGCACGACAGCCTATCGGTTGTTTTCTGATCTCTTGCGAATGACCGACAGTTTGTCGCAACACGTTCGCGATAGCGTACTGCGGCGACTGATTGCGCCGACACGAGATTCGGCGTTTGCCGCCCAGGAGTTCGCCGCGGCCGCCGCGCTGAAGGCGAGTGATACCCTCGCGGCCGCGCGGCTGCTCCTCGGATTGGGCCTTGCGCGGGCCGAGCGCGCCAACGATTGGCGTGAGAAGCAGGCGGACACGTGGCGTGCCGGTGCAGCCCGGGCCTTGGCCACATCTGCCGATCTTAGCGCGCGCAGCAGCGCGCGCAGTACCGAATACAGGGCGCTCGAGGCGTTGGCAGAGGTCACATCGGATGACGACTCGGTGCTCGCCAACGCACGCCAGCGTTCGCGGCTTGCGAAGCAGCTGGGCGATCGAGCGGCCGAAGCGCGTGCTCTCGTGGCGCTCGGCAAGCTGCTACCAAGCAATGCCGCTGAGCGGCACAGCGCCTACACACGGGCCTCGCGCCTGGCGTTCGATGAGCCGGACTACGCGGAGGCCTTGGCATCGCTGCCTCCGAACCTGGCTTCGCAACTCGAAACGCTGATTCCTTGGGACGACGCACTCGACGCCAGCTTCTCTAGCCTGTTCGGCGTCCCATCCAGCGTCCCAAATCTTCATCGCATGGCCCTCCGTCTGGCCGCGAGCGGGGACACGTCGAACGCTGCGCGGCTGCTCGACGCCGTCGCCGCCATCTTCCAGGCGCGCATCACGAAGTTCACCGTCGACTCCGCGATGCTCGACTCCGCGCGGCAGACGTTGCGCGCCGCGCATACTCTCCGCCTGCACGCGAACGACGGCGCGGGCCTGGCGCGAACATTGATGCGAATGGCCGCCGTCGAAGGAGCGGTGGCGACGGACTCTGTCAAGCTCGCAAGTGTAGTTCGACTCGTCGATTCGGCTGCCGCGGTCGCGGCGCGCGGAAATGCGATTGGCGTCGCCGCGCGCGCGAGACGGACGCGCGCACTCCTAGCGCCCCCTCGAGATAAGAACGGGGCGCCGCTGATCGGCGCGTTGCTGCCGCTTTCAACCCAGGCGATTCGTGGCGGCGATACAGCTCTGGCCGCCGAGATCCTGACGCAGATCGCCTCGCTCCACGCTTCCAACGACCGCCTGGACTCGGCCGTCGTCGTGCTCCGAAGCGCCACCGCGCTGGCGCGGCAGAAGGGCGACGCACGCTTGGCCGGCAATCTCGAGGAACAGCTGTCGTTCCTGTGGCGCGCAGTCGGGCGGCCCGACTCCGCGGTGACGTCGCTACAGGCGAGCGTCGGCCACGCCGCCGCAGTGGGGGAGGAGTCCACGGCGATGGCCCGCGAACTCGAGCTGGCCGATGCCCTGTCGGCGGCCGGTCAGCCCTCTGTCGCGCGCACGCTACTTCGATCCGTCCTCGACCGAAGCATGCAGATCCCGCCGCACGACAAGTCCGAGGCAGACACCCGCATGTCTCTCGTCGGGCGGTTGTATGCTCAGCTGGGTCGCGACGACTCGGCGGCGGCAATGTTTTCTCGCGCAGTGTCCACGTCGGCGCCGCGAGAGCATCTCACGTCGTGGGCCACGATATTGCTCCGCTCGGGCTGCCTCGATTCGGCGAACACCGTGGTGCAGGCCGCCTTCTCGGCCGCTCAGGGACCGATCCCTGATCGCATTGCGGTCGCCCGCATGCTCGAGGTGGTTGCTGATCTCGAGTTGCGAGCCCGCTCGCGCATCGACAGCGCGATTCAATACCGCGGATGGGCGAGCGCGATTTGGCAGCGCGCGCACGTCGACACCGCCGCCGCACGTGACTACACGCAGATCAGCCGATTGTACGATCAGATTCAACGCTCGGATTCCGCGGCGTTTTTCGCGGACCTTGCCCGCAGAAGCGGCGGCCAGATCATCGCGGGCGCATCGTCGAGCGTGACAGTCCAACGCTCACGCGCCGATTCGATTCAAGCAGCGCACGACCGCGGCGATCCCATGGAGGAGGCTCGGCTACTGGTCGCCGATGCCGACCGCCAGCGTGCTACGAGTGTGGATCAGGCCTCGGACGAGTATCAGCGCGCAACGCACGTTCTGGCGGCGCTCATGCGGGGTAGCCCCTCCGAATCCAATCGCATTGCTCTGGCTTCACGTCTCGAGCAGGTGTACGAGCACTGGTCGCTTGCGCTCCTCACCGAGGCGCCGCGCCTCGGGATGCGGCCGAGCATGCTGATCGCGCTGGCGCTCGCGGATCGCGGTCGCGGACAGGTGCTCCAGGATATCCGTCAGACCACTCAGGCCGACAATGATTCCCTCATTCAGCGATTCGCCTCGTTGAATGGAGTGCGCCGTGACTCGATGATACAGATCTCATCGGTGATGCCGGATACGAACGTCGACGACGCGGGGCTTGCCGTCGAGGGTGAGAGGCTGCTCGGGGCCGGCGGATTGGAAGCGCAGGTGCTGTCGTACTTGCTCGCCGACGATACCTTGGTCGTCTGGCTGAAGTCCTATCGCAACGGGGCGTATGAGATTGCCGCGGCGCCGCCGCGCAGAGTCCGTCGTGACTCGATAGCCGGTCTCGTACGCGCGGTGCGCGACCAGCTCGGTGTCGATGGGATTCTCACGCGAGCTGGGACGCGCCCCGAGACGAAAGAAAGAGCCCGAGGACTCGTCGCTGGTTTGGTCGGCGATTCCGTGAAGCTTCGCGCGGCGCTTGGCGCGTTGAGCAATGTGCTCCTGCCAGCGGAGATCGCGCGCGTGTTGTCGCCGACAGGCGAGCTCGTGGTCATCCCCCACGGAATCCTTGGGGTAGTTCCCTTCGCGGCGCTGACCGTGCCGCGCGACACGCAGCCGCTCGGCGCTCGTTTTGCGATTCGGTACGGGCCATCTCTTGCGGCGGTAGCGGAGATCGAATTTGCGAATACAGGAGCCATGATTTCGCCGCGCCGGTGGCGACAGCCGGCTCTTAGCCTGCTCGACGGGCGCGGCACGCCGTATCGCGACAGCCTCGCCTGGCGCCGTTCGGCGTTGGTCCTCGGCGCACCAACACTTCCGAAAGCGCTCGACGGCTTCTCGCTAGGCCCACTGGATAGCGCGGAGTCCGAGGCACGCACGATTGCCGGGTTGTTCGGCGTCCAGCCCCTCGTGGGACGGCAGGCTTCCGAACAAGAGCTCCGCGCGCGCATGAGTACCGCGACCGTCATACATCTCGCGACTCACGGCGTCGCATTCGCGAATCCATCGGACTCACGGAAATCGTTTGTCGCGCTCGCGGCGTCACGGAACGCGGGATCCGCGGGAGACGGCGTGTTGACCGTGTCCGAGCTGGTCGACGAACGCGCGATCCATACCGAGGCGGATCTGGTCGTGCTGAGCGCGTGTCAAACGGGTTTTGGCGACTTCAACGCCGCGGAGGGCGTCCTCGGATTGCAACGTGCATTTCTCGCCAAAGGTGCTCTCAGCGTGATCGGCAGCCTGTGGAGCGTCGATGACGAGGCGACAAATGCGCTCATGACTGCGTTTTATCGCCACTGGCTCTCCGACACGGACAAGCCCTCAAAGGCCCTGGCCCTACAACGCGCGCAGCAGGCCGTCCGAACGGATAAGCTGCACAAAGCCTGGTCGAATCCGCGGTATTGGGCGGCGTTCCAGCTCGTTGGTGCCGATTGAAGAGCCTTAACGGTGCGGCATGTCGACGAGCAATCGGTTTCCGTCGTGCTTCAACCAGCGAATTGACCACAAAGAGAGCGAATGGGGGCCGTCCCGCCACGATTGGAGAACCTGAGTCAAGGTCTCCATACGGCGAGGTAGTCGAACGTCCTAGAACCGGGGAGCATCCGCGAATCGGTTCTGTCTGGCGTCACCACATGAAGCTCGGAACTGAAGTCGCGCGTCAACGAGTAGGAGAGCAACCGCCCGTCGGGCGGTGGCCGAACCTCCGGCCTCGCGTTGAGAGGCTATCGGGAATATTCGCCGTAGTACCCGAACAACACGGGCTTCACGATCGTGTCGTTGACCACTGAAGCCTGATAAACGTCGCCAACGATATTGTCGTTGAACGTGATCGAGCCGCCGCTGAAAACCCAGGTGCCCGAGTACGTCAGCGACGTATCGATGGTCCTCATGGGAGTGACTACGCGAGCGGCGATGACGTCCAGGTACGAACCAGAGTCGCTTCCGGAGATGGTGAGGATGGCGCCGAGGATCGTCGTGGGATAGCCGTTGGGCGATTGAGGAAGCGCGTACGGCAGCGCCGCGTGGTTGATGGCGCGGAGCGTCCAAGTCCCGCCGAGCGATGCGCCGGATGGAACTACGTTGCCTCCATCGCAGGCAACGGCCGCGATGAGCAGCGCACAAGCAAGCGGCGGGACCCTCAACGGCCCTCCGAGTCTGGAGTCGGCCGGACGGCGTCGCCCGCTCATGAAAACATCGTAATGTAAAATTACATCCGATGTCCACCCCAGTGAGGGGCGGGGGCTTCAGGGTCGCTTACTCTTTGGTGAGCCGTTGGAGCGTGGACCCGTGCCACACGCCGCCTGAATTCCAGCCGGATGTCGGACAGTTCCGTCCGCACGACGGCGGTCAACCTACGGCCAATAGCTGCCCGTCAATGCAGCGCCTACGCTTTCCTGACTCATGCAAAGCGTAAGGAGCTTTCACCATGCGGTCCGAGCACAAAGAAGGCATCGATCGACGCGACTTCATGATGGCAGCCATCGGCCTGGTTGGCACGTCGGCTGTTCTTGCGGGCACGGCCGGCGCTGCGAGAGCTCAGGGCACCAAAAAGTCACAAACGACGGTCTACACCGGCGATGTGATCCACGGGAAGAAAGTCATCAGTGCTCTTGACGTGAATGATCTGGAACGTGGCAAGACGCACGCGTTCTATTTCGAAGGTGTGCAAATGCCCACGGGGCACCACTGGTACGTGTCGGTGATGGTCGCCGTGGGGACGAAGCCGGGCAAACGCATCGCTCTGACCGGCGGTGTGCACGGCGATGAGATCAGTCCGGTGCACACCATACAAACCGTCATGGGCCGGCTCGATCCGGCTCAGATGTCGGGCACGGTGCTGGCGGTCCCTGACGTATCCCGTCCGGCCCTGGAAGGCATGGCGCGCAGGTGGCCGAATTCAGGACGAGGAATCGACCTCGTCGACATCAATCGCGAATGGCCCGGAAACGAGAATGGCGCCAGTGCCGCCAGCCGGCATGCTGGGATCCTGTTCAACCGACTCTTCAAACCGAACGCCGATTACGCCCTCGATTTTCATACGGGGACGACAGGTATGGATGTGACGGCGTTCAATCTTGCCCGAATGGAGTTGCCCGAGGTGCGGGCGATGGCGGAACTCTTTCCGATCGACCAGATCTTCGACAATGCCGCCTATCCCACTTTGCTCGCAAACGCATTCATCGATGCGGGCATTCCCGCACTCACGCCCGAGATTGGCGCTTCACGCATCCTGGACCTCAACATGATTCCCTTGTTCGTGGAAGGCACGATGAATGTGCTCAAGCACCACGGGATCATCTCCGGTCAGATGGGTCGCACCGGGCGGAATACGGACATCTTCATTGGCAACAGCGGGCACACGATCCTGACGACTCATGGCGGATTCGTCGAGCTTCTGGTCAAGCTGAATGACAAGGTCAAAGTCGGGCAGAAGGTCGCCATCCAGCGCAATGCGTTTGGCGAAATAGTGGCGGAATACACGAGCGGGGTGGCCGGCGAGGTCATGGCTCGTCGCTCGGACGCAGTCGCCGAGCCCGGCATTCCGTTGGTCGCCATCTTGTACAACGACCCGGCTCACGAGCTCCCGGTGGACTACTCCGAGTGAGTCCTCCAAACGACGCCAAGACACACAGGGCGGACAGAGACACCGCCGGCTGTTTGGAGTGCGTGGATCACGGCCACTCTGGGGTCTGTCTTGGCGAGTTGCGTACGGCTGTGCGCTCGAAGTCGGAAAACTGAACGCCTGATGTCAGACAACAGGTTCGGCGTGACGCGGTAGAGTGTCGAGTTGAAATGGAGAGTCGCCGCTCAACGCCGAAACCGATGTCAGTCGTCTGATGTCCGTTCCTGTCGTCGCGCGCTAAGCCGTACTCGATCCGGCAATCGAACTCAGGGTGGCCGGCACTCCGCCACTGTCGCGGGCTCGAACCGCCGGTCAATGTACCGAGGCGCCTTCTCGAAGCCAAACGGCGTGTGGTCTTCGGTCATCGAAGTCGGGCTCAGCGTCACCGCCCTATTGACATTCTAGAGGTCAACGCCGAGCTTCGACCTATTGAGTGTCTAGAGGAAAAATGGCCGAACAAAGGGCGGAGCTGCTTCAGGGAACGCTGGACCTGATCGTGTTGAAGCTGTTGCTCGCCAGCCCGGCGAACGGCTGGGATCTCACGCAATCCATTCAGGTTGTGTCGAAGGGGGCGCTCGACGTGAACTACGGGTCGCTCTACCCGGCGCTCCGTCGATTGGAAGCAAAGGGCCGGATCAGAGGTCGCTGGGGCGCGTCGGAGAACAACCGTCGAGCGCGGAGTGACGCCGATGTTTGACTCGATCCGCATCCGCATTCGTGCGTTTCTCAATCGCCGCGTTGCGGACGCCGAGCTGGACGAAGAGCTGCGCTACCATCTCGAGCGCGAGGCCGAGCGGAACGTCGCCAAGGGAATGTCACCCGATGCCGCTCGCTTCGCCGCTCGGCGCGCATTCGGCAACCCGACCGTCGCCGCCGAGCGTGCACGCGACACAATGCGCTTTCGGCCGATCGAGGAGCTCAGACAGGACGTCGGCTACGCGATGCGCGCGTTCCGACGCGCGCCGACGTTCGTCGCCACCGTGGTCGTGACGATCGGGCTTGGGCTCGGCTTGACGACCGCTGCCTTTACCCTGTTCGACGCCTACGTACTCCGTCCCGTCGCGGTACGCGACCCGTCGGCGCTCTATACCGTGGCCGCGCACGGCGGGAACGCGGTGGACTACTTCTTCACCTGGGCGCAAGCCAACGCGATCCGTGACCACCGCGAGGCCGTCGAAGACGCACTCGCATATGACATCTACATTACGCGTTTCCGCGGTACGCCTGTCTTCGGGCAACTCGTTACCGGCAACTATTTCTCGATGCTCGGCGTACCACCGGCCATCGGTCGGACGCTGATCCCGAACGACTCCCGAGCGCCGGGGACGGAAGCGGTCGTCGTGCTCTCGCACGAAATGTGGACGTCGCGGTTCGGGGGCGACTCGTCGATCGTCGGTTCGACGATCGCGCTGAACGGTGTGCGACTCCGCGTGGTCGGAGTCATGACCAAGGGATTCGGCGGCATCGAGAGCGTCCCGTTCGACTTCTGGGCGCCGATCACGATGGGCAGCGTGCTCGATCCGGCGCGCAACTACTTCGATCCGGCGGCGAAACCCAACAACCGGCGCGGAGTGCGGCTGATCGTCCGGCTGCGTCAACGCGTGAGCGTCGAGCAAGCGGCGGCGGCGCTTGCGCCTGCCATCCGGGATTTCACGAAGAGTCGTGGGCCGGATTGGGTGAACGCGACCGCGAACCTCGAGTCGCATAACGGTTCGATTCCGCTCAACGCCGAGACGCTGGCAGTCGTCATTCCGATGGCCATCGCGTTCGGGCTGGTACTGCTCATTGCGTGCGCGAACGTGGCGAACCTCATGCTCGCGCGCGGGATGGCGCGCCAACGCGAGGTCGGAGTCCGGCTGGCGCTTGGCGCGTCACGCGCGAGGCTGATCCGGCAATTGTTGACCGAGAGTCTGCTCCTCTCGGTTCCCGCCGGCGCACTGAGCTTCGTCGTCTCCCGTGCGACGATCGCGCTCGGCATCACGGCGATGTACGCTTCGACGCCGAGTGGCTATGCGGCGTACCTGCGGCCGGTCGCCCTGACACCCGACGGGAGGCTGCTCGCGTTCGTCGCCCTGGCCGCGGTCGCCGCGGCGATTGCCTTCGGCCTGGCACCTGCGCTGCAATCGACGCGGCCGGGAATCGTTCACGCGACCCGGGGAGACTTTGATTCCAACCTTCGCCCTTCGAAGCTGCGCAACGGACTTGTCGTGGCGCAAATTGGAATGAGCGCCCTACTGCTCGTCACGGCAGGTGTGCTGCTGCGCGCCGCGCGCAACACGGACGCGATCTCGCCCGGCATGCGAACGTCAGGCGTCGTCCAGGTGCTTCCGACCGAGGCTTCCCGAGCCCGGGCGCTCGACGTACTCCGTCGCGAACCCGGTATCGGGCCAATCGCGTCGTCGTCCCGCAACCCGCTCGACGGCATTCTGCGGAATGTGGTTCTCCAAACCTCGAGCGATTCGCTGCGCCGCGCGAAATACAACGTCGTCTCGGCGGAGTATTTCAACGTTCTCGGGATCCGAGTACTGGCTGGCCGAGCCTTCACCTCGGACGAAGCGGCCGGCCGGCAGGACGTCGTGATGGTGAGTCAAGCAGCCGCCGGCCAGTTCTGGCCGAACGCCGACCCCATTGGCCAACGGCTGCGGTGGGCTCTCCCCGTCTCCCGGGGTGATTCAGCCGGCCCGGTGTTTCATGAAGGGACGGTCGTCGGCGTCGTGTCGAACGTGAGTCCCGGTTGGATCGGCATGTCGCGTGAATGGCCGCTTCTCTATTTGCCGCAGCCGCTCGACGCAGTAGAAGGGGTCATCCTGGCGCGCGTTCCGGACGCCGGCCAGGCGGCGCTCGCGAAGCTGGAAAGCGATTTGACGCGCGGCGACTCGGCGGCGATTCAGGACATGCACTCGATGACGGCATCGCTCGAAGTGCAGCGGTATCCGTTTCACGCTGCGTACTGGCTGGCGTCGGCCCTCGGACTGATCGCGCTGTTGTTGACGATCACAGGCGTGTACGGCGTCGTGGCGTACGTCGTCGCACAGCGCACGCGAGAGTTCGGCATCCGACTCGCTCTCGGCGCTACGGCCGGCGACGTCGTGGGGCTCGCCCTTCGGCAGTTGATGCGACTCGCGTTCGTCGCGATTGCGGCCGGGGCGCTGAGCGCCCTCGCGATGTCGCGCTACATGGCGTCGCAGTTCACGTTCGTCGACGCGTACAGTGTGACGGGATACGCGACCGGAATCGGCACGGTGCTGCTGGCGTGCGCAATGGCGGCGTACATCCCGTCTCGGCGAGCGGCGACCGTCAACCCCGTCGAGGCGCTTCGAGCGGACTCGTGACCGCCGAACGGCGAGAACTGACGAACGCCGAAACTGCCGAACGACGAAACTGACGAACTCCGAAAATGAAGGCGCTCGCCGTCCGCAGTACCGCGGCGGCATCACCTCGCGGGACTCTTAGGGTTTCTTGACGCCCGCCTGCTTGAGCACCGCTCCCAACTGATCGATCTCCCGCCCGTACGTCGCCCAATCGCCGGCGCGCTGTGCCGCGATGGCGCGATCGTAGTGCTGCTGCGCTTGCCGCAGCATGTCGGCGGTGAGGGCGGTCGAACCCGCCGCGGCCGTGGCCGCGGCGCTTGAATCGCCGGCGAGCGTCGCCGAGGGACGCGCCGGGGCCCCCGCGCCGAACAACAGCGCGAGCCCCTCCTCCAGCGTTTCGCCCATCGCCACACGATTCTCATGGGCGACCACCACCCGCTTGAGCTCCGGAATCGAGCCGCCCTCGGCGCGGAGATACAGCGGCTGCACGTAGATGAGCGAACCTCGAATGGGAATCACCAGCAGCTCGCCGCGAATGACCTGCGAGCCCTTCTGGTCCCACAGCGTGAGCTGCTGCGAGATGCTGGTCTCCTGATTGATTCGGTTGACGATCTGCGTCGGGCCGTACACGAGATTCTGTTTCGGAAACTGGTAGACGACGAGTTTGCCGTAATTCGCGCCGTCCATGCGCGCCGCCATCCATGCCGCGAGGTTGTCCTTTCCCTGCGGCGTGAACGGCGTCATGTAGATGAATTCCGGATTCGTTTCGCCGGGCAGTCGCAGAATGATGTGCCGCAGGAACGGGGTCGTGTTCGCCGCGCTTCCCCCCCTGTCGCCGCCGGGATATTGCCACTGATCTTCGCGATGGTAGAACGCGTCCGGTTCCACCATGTGATACCTCGCGTACAGCGTGGTCTGCAGGCGGAAGAGATCGCCCGGATAGCGAAGGTGGGCGCGAAGGTCGGCCGGCATCGCGTCGATCGGCTTGAAGATCGCGCCGAAGATCGAGGCATAGGTTCGAACGACGGGGTCGCCGGCATCCGCGAGGTAGGCGTCGACCGTTCCATCGTACGCGTCGATCACGACCTTCACGCTGTTGCGCAGGTAATTGACGCCGTTCTCAGCCGGCTGCGAGTACGGCCAGCTGTCGCTCGAGGTGTACGCGTCGAGAATCCACTTCAGGGTTCCCGAATCGCTGACCACGAGATACGGCTCGGCGTCGAAGTCGAGGAACGGCAAGGCGGTCTTGGCGCGCTGGACGATGTTGCGGCGGTACAGGACGCGCGCGTCGGCCGAGAGGTACGACGAAAGCAACACGTCCATCGACCCGAACTGCCACGCGAACAGCGCTCGTCGCAGGAGCGAGCCGACGCGAACGCCGCCGCGACCCGTGTAGTTCGTGTAGACGTTCTTGTCGCCGGCGGGGTAGTCGAATTCCTTTTGCCCCGTCCCGACGAAGACGTAGCTGTTGGTGAGCTGGCCGTAATAGATCTGCGGACGCGTGACCTTGACGGAGACGGTCGACACGGGCGGCAGATCCTTGATGAACAGCACCGGCAGGCCCTCGGCGGTGACCTGGTTCACCGGCGCCATGGCGATGCCCATGCCATGCGTGAAGGTCAGACGGTCGTTGATGAAATTGCGCGTCGGCAGCGACGCCGTGTTGAGCTCGCGCGCCGAGATGTGGACTTGGCGATAGCGGCCGTCGATCATGTACCGATCGTCGCTCACGGACGCGAAGTCATAGTACGTTCGAATCTCTTGGAGCTGGCCGAATGTCTGCTTCAGGAGGTCGCGCTCCCACAGGCGCACGTTGTCGATCGTTGCCGCGTTGGCGCGCACGTCGGCCATGGTGAGTTGGATGTCGCCCTCGAGATCACGCGTGACCACACTGTCGAGCCGCCAGGCGCGGCGTGTCGCCGCGATGTGCCGCTGGAGATATGGGCGCTCGCGCGACAACTCGTTCGGTGCGACGGCGAAGCGTTGAGTCGCCGCGGGAATGAGGCCGCGTGAAACGACGCCCACGACGGCGTACCCGACGATGCCGAGGAAGCCGAACCAGAGAAGCTTGTCGCGAACCACCCCGTACACCACGAGGCCCGCGGCAAGAAGGGCGGCAACGGCCGAGACGCGAATGCCCGGGAGCAGCACGTGGGTGTCGGCGTAGCTCGCGCCGGCGAACGGGCCGGTGGTCGAGGCGAGGATGCCTGCCGAATCGACGACCCAGAGCTGGGCCGCAAAAACGACGAACAGCAGGGCAATCAGCGCACCCACGTGACGCGACGCGACCTGATCGATCGAGGGGCGCCCCGTCGCACCGCGAAAGGACAGCGCGCCCTCGGACAAATACATCAATGAGACTCCGACGATGGCGAGCACGGTGAGCGCCGCGACCGCCGCGAGCACGCCGGCAAGCGCGGGCAGCTGAAACAGGTAGAAGCCGATGTCGCGCCCGAACACCGGGTCGGCCTCGCCGACGGTCGCGGCGTGCATTGCCGTGAGGACCGTCATCCACTGTCCCGCCGCGACGAGTCCAACGACGAACGCGACGACGCCGGCAATGCCGGTGAGCAATTTGGGGAGGAGCCTCGAGAGTTCGACTTGGAGTCCGGCCGGCCTCACGAGTTCCGCCATGCCAACCCATCCGCGTCGCGCCCATGAAAGGTTCGCGTAGAGGAACGCGAATGCGGCGAGCGATCCGACGACGAATAACACCGCGTGCGCCACGAACGACGTCAGGAACACCGACTCGAAATGCACCTCGCGAAACCACAGCCAGTCAGTTGCGACGCCGGCCAGCCATGGGGCGATCAGGACGTCGAACAGGACCGCGGCAACGAGGCCAAGCAGAGCCCAGCGCAGTCTTCTCGAGGGCGGTCGTGCGCGAAAGCCTAGCGCGAGTGGTGGCTCGGGGTGTGTCATGAGCGTTCAACATGGCATGGTCGGGCGTTGCCCACCATCGGCGACCCGCGGTCGGCTTGCGATCGTGGCGGCGGGGATGGCGGCTGGATCACGGCCACTCTGAGGTCTGTTTTCGCGGGCGGGGTACGGCTGTGCGCTCGAATTCGGAAGACAGAACGCCTGATGTCAGACCACAGGTTAGGCGCGACGAGGTGGAGTCTCGATCAAGACCGAGCGTCGCCGCTCAACGCCGAAACTGACGTCAGTTCTCTGATGTCCGTTCCCGTCGTCGAGCGCAAAGCCGTACTCGACTTGCCGATCGAACTCAGAGTGGCCGAGAAACCGCCGTCAGTTATCGCCAGCCCAGCGCCGGTGCGACGTGCGTGAGGATCGACTCGATCACGTGCGCGTTGTATTCGACGCCGAGTGTGTTGGGCACCGTCAGCAGCAGCGTGTCCGCTTCGGCGATCGCTTCGTCGCCTCTCAACTCGTCGATCAACACATCCGGCTCAGCGGCATACGTCCGACCGAACACGGCCCGGAAGTTGTCGATGACTCCGATCTGATCGCTGCCCCGATCGCCGCCGAAGTAGGCGCGGTCGCGATCGTCCATCAACGCGAAGATGGATCGAGACACCGAGACGCGCGGCTCTCGTGTATGCCCGGCCTCGGTCCACGCTTGCCGGAAGAGACGAATCTGGCGGGCCTGCTGGACATGAAAGGGCTCGCCCGATTCGTCCGCCTTGAGCGTCGAGCTCTGCATGTTCATGCCTTTCTGCGCGGCCCAGATCGCGGTCGCGTTGGACGCGGAGCCCCACCAAATGCGATCGCGCAGGCCCGCGGAATGCGGCTCCAGTCGTAGCAGGCCGGGCGGGTTCGGAAACATCGGCCTTGGATTCGGTTTGGCGAACCCTTCTCCTGTCAGCAGCCCGAGAAAAACCTCGGCGTTATGACGGCCCAGGTCTGCGTCGGTTCCGCCCTCCGGCGGCGCGTAGCCGAAGTGACGCCAACCTTCAATGACCTGCTCAGGAGAGCCGCGGCTGATCCCGAGCTGGAGCCGGCCGTTGCTGATCAAGTCGGCCGCGCCGGCATCCTCGATCATATAGAAGGGATTCTCGTACCGCATGTCGATGACGGCCGTTCCGATCTCGATACGGCTTGTCCTGGCGCCGACGGCCGCGAGGAGGGGGAAGGGGGACGCAAGCTGCTGCGCGAAGTGGTGGACGCGAAAGTATGCGCCGTTCGCACCAAGCTCCTCTGCCGCCACGGCGAGCTCGATCGACTGCTGGAGAACGTCGCGCGCGGATCGCGTGGCCGAATGCCGCGATGAGTTCCAGTGGCCGAAGGATAGGAAGCCGATCTTCTTCATGGATGGAAATGTGCTCGCCCCGCAAAGCGCCATGTACTCTCGCGGTATGCATCTGCAACGAAAGAGAACGGTGATCGCGAGTTAGAGCCGCTGCCGCCGATCATTAGGTCTGAGACTTAGGACGACGTTCACAACCAGTACGCTCGGCAAACATCTACGGCGGGTAACGCGGTGCTGCGTCTCTTCCCCCCTCGGATCAGTCAAACCCAGACCCAATCAGCCTCTACGGCGGACGAGCGCGCGGAGCGAGTCATTGGATTGGCGACCCGCGTGTTCGGCGATGGTTCGCGTGCGACCGCGTGGCTCGCGAAGCCGAACCGGTTCCTCGACGGAGAATCACCGCTAGCGGTTGCGCGCGCGAGTGCCGATGGATGCGCGCAAGTCTGCGGAGCGCTCGATAAGATCGCGTCCCACTCAGCCAACTAGCACATCGTCGCCGCACGAGAACAGGAACACCTCGGGCCCAGAACCGATTCACTCCGCAAAGGTGTCGCCGGTCTCTCCCACCGGCTCCGCCGCGTCGAGCAGCATCGACTCGAAATCCAGGTCGCGCTGAATGCGGCGCATCACCTCGTCGTCGATCGATCCGTCGTCGCGCAGGTCGAGCACCGCCCGAAGCTCCGCCTCAATCATCACTCGCCGCAGCCGGCGATACTCGCGCGCCCGCTCGTCGTCGACGAGTCGGTCCACGCCGGAGGTCGCTCCTACGACGTGTTCGTGCCGAAGCCAGGGCGCTTCGCTCTGACTTTCACTGTTCTCCCGCGAAGCCCAGCGTCGCGCGCGCTGGAGGTGGCGGCGGCGAAGATATCGTGACACCTCTGGACGAACCGCCGCATCGTCGCCGGCTGACACGGACTGGAGCGCGTTCAACCCCGCCTCGGCGGCCGCGAGCCGTGCGTGCGCCTCCTCGGCAACCTCGCTACGTCCGCGACGCAGGCGCAGCAGTCGCGCGATCCACGGAAGCGTGGGTCCCTGCAGCACGAGCGACGCGAAGATGACCACGAAGGTGATGAAGATGATTCGCTCGCGGCCCGGAAATGCGGCGCCGGCGGCTGTCCGGAGCGGCAGCGCCAGCGCGATGACGAGCGAGTCGCCGCCTCGCAGGCCTGCCCAAGCGACGAAGGCGACACTGCGCGCTGCCGGGGCGGCTACTCGTTTCTTCACGAACGCCCGCCCGATCGCTCGTAGCCAGTACGCGCTGATCGGCATCCAAACCAAGCGCGTGACGACGACGACCAACGTCACGACAATCGCCTCACCCAGTATCGTCAGGAAGGGCGCGCCGCGCAGCGATCGGCTCACGTCCTTCAGCTCCAGCCCGACGAGGATGAACAACAGGCCTTCCAGCAGAAACGTCACCACGTTCCACATCGCGACCGATTGAACCCGCGTCTGCGGTCGTACGACGCGCGGAAAGACGCGTGCCACGTACAAACCGGTCGCCACGACCGCCAACACACCCGACGCGCCGACGCGTTCCGCGGCGAGATACGACGCGAATGGCGTGAGCAGCGAGATGGTCAACTCTACCGCCGTCGCCTCGCTCGCCACGCGATGGACTTGCAGCACCACGAACCCGACGCCGAGACCGATCGCGACGCCGGCTGTCGACGTAAACAGGAACGTCATCGTCGCCGGGGCAAAGGCGAAGGCGCCGCTCACTGCCGCCGCGACGGCGATGCGGTACGCCACCAACGCCGTGACGTCGTTGAACAACCCTTCGCCCTCGAGCAGGTTCTGAACGGCGGTCGGCAGGCGTAGCGAGCGCAACATCGCGAGCACCGCCACGGGGTCCGGCGGAGCGACGATTGCGCCGAGGGCGAATGCGCTCGCCCACGTGAATGCCGCATCCATGGCGTGAATCGCCGCCGCGACCGCGGCAGCCGAAACCAGCACGAGAAGTACGGCGAGTCTCGCGATCGGTCCAGCCTGATTTCGGACGTCGCGTAGCGGATAGGTCAACGCGCCCCAGTAGAGCAGCGGAGGCACGAACACGAGGAAAAGCGTTTCGGGCGCGAGCTCGACCGTCGGGAGCCCGGGTGTGAGCGCCAGCAGCGCACCGCCGACGACAAGCGCCGACGGATACGGAACTCGCCACCGGTCCGCGAAGAATCGAAGGGCGGTCGCGGCAGCTAGCAGCGCGAGTACCAGCTCGAGAGCGGCCATGCCGGCAAAAATGCGCCCGTAGGCCGTGGCTGACGACCCCTATCCCAGCGGAGACCAGCCGATAGGTGCCTAGCGGTCAGCGCGGCGCAGCGACGGGCCTCGCGAATTTCGCCGGGTCGAGATTGTAGCGCTTCCACACGGCGAGCGCGCGCGGCCCGGTCGGGAACGAGTACGCGCAGTTCCACGTGTACGTCGGCAAGAGCTCGCCGTCTCCCGCGGCGGCCCGCTCCATCGCCGCGACTGCGTTCGCGCTGTCGCCCAGTCCGGCGTACGCCATCACGAGGCCCGTGTTGCGCAACCAGGTATTGGTCGGCGTCGCCTCGAGTCGCTGGGTGATCGCTTTCGCTTCTGCCGTGTGACCGGCGAGTGCGAGGGCGCGCGCGGCGACGCCGAGCCGCCCCGCGCTATTGGAGAGTGACAACATGCGGTGCGCGTAGAACGTCGCGGAGTCCTTCTCTTCGACGGCCACAAACGTACTCGTGAGGACGGACAGCGTCGTGATGTTCGACGGATCGAGCCGCAACGCGCGACGTTGCTCTTCGAGTCCGCCGTCGATGTCGCCGTTCCATGCCTGCGCCCATCCGAGGTAAACTCTGGCGATCGCGTAGAGAGGATCCCGCGCGACCGCGGCCTGCAGCGCGGGCAACGCTTCGCGCGTGCGTCCCTGATTCACCAGCATGTACCCCAACCGGTAGCGCGAGTCGGCGTTGCCCGGGTCGAGCTGGATCGCGCGATTCAGCTCCGCCTCGCCTCCCTTCCAATCGAAGGTCTCGGCGAGAGCGTACCCCAATGCGCGGTGGCCATCCGCGAGATTCGGAGCCAGACGCACGGCGCGCTCCGCGGCGGCGCGCGCTCGGGGGAGGGCGTCGCCAGCGCGCACGGCGATGTAGGAAGATGAGACGGCGAGTGCCTCCGACAACGTGGCCCACGCTCGGGCGAAATTGCTGTCTCTCGTCGTCGCCTGTTCGAGCGCGCTGATCGCGTCGGCGAGCCCCGGACCGCGCTGCCGGTAGAGATACATCCCTTTGAGATAGAGGTCGTACGCCGCGGCGTCGTCGGTCCCGCGTGCCGCGTTGCTCCCCGCGTTCCGGAGGGTGACGTCGAGTTGGCCGGCAATGGCGTGCGCTATCTCGTCTTGCACCGCGAATACGTCCTTTGCGGCGCGCTCGTAACTCTGGTGCCAGATCACCAGCCCGTCGCTCGCGTTCGACAACTCGGCGACGACCTGTATCTGGTCGCCGACGCGGCGCACCGTTCCGTCGAGCACCGCTTCGACGCTCAGCGATTGTCCGATCTCCTGCGCGCTCGAGCGGCCACCGGCGAATCGTGCCGCGGAGCTGCGCCCGGCGAGCCGTAGATTAGGAATTTCTGATAGCGTATTCGTCACCTCGGTCGCGATCCCTTCGCCGAGGTAGTTGGTCGACGTGTCACCCGCGACCGACGAGAACGGAATCACGGCGAGCGTTCTCACGGTGACGGCGGCTGCTCCGTGTCTCGCTCGGGCGAAGGCGTATGCGCCCGCGGCGACGAGGACGATGCCGGTGGACGCGATCGTCAGCGCGCGGCGCATCGAGCGTCGAGAGTTGGAAGCACGTTGAATCGCGACGACGGGCGGGTTGCTCGTCGCCTGATCCAGCGACGCAAGCAGCTCGGCCGCCGTCGCGGGGCGTCGGGCGGGCTCTTTTTCGAGACAGCGCGCGACGACCTCGCTCAAGACCGGGGAGATGTCGGCGCGAACCGACCCGAGCGGTTCCGGAATCTCGGCCATTTGCGCCGCGACGAGCGAATGCACCGATGTCTTTCCCGCGAACGGATGCCGGCCGGCGAGCAGCTCCCATGCGAGCAATCCCCACGCATAGATATCGGCCCGCTGGTCGACGTTCGGATCACCCGCGGCTTGTTCGGGGGACATGTAGGCCGGCGTCCCGAGTGAGCTGCCGACCAGAGTGATCGACGGCGAGCTCGAGGTCTCCTGCGTTCGCGATGCGGCGACTGCTTTGGCGATTCCGAAGTCGGTGACGACGGCGGTGCCGCCGGAGAGAAGGATGTTCTCTGGCTTGATGTCGCGATGGACGACCCCTTCGGTGTGCGCGAAGGCGAGCGCGCGCGCGATGTCTCGCAAGATGTGCATCGTCTCGCCCAAGGAGAGCGGCGTGCCGGTCGCCAGACGCGCGCGGAGCGATTCGCCCCGCACGAAGGGCATCGTATAGTAGGGCACCCCGTTCGCGTCGCCGGCGCTCAAGACAGGAACGATGTTCGCTTGTTGGAGCCGCGCCGCTACCTGGACCTCGCGCGCAAAGCGACCGGCGCTGATTCCCTCGACGAGTTCCGTGGCGAGCGTCTTGATGACGACTTGTCTACCGAGCGACGTCTCGGTGGCCAGGAAAACGTGCGACATCCCGCCGCCGCCAAGCTCCCGCTCGATCGCGTACGCCGTGCCGAGCGCGCGTTGGAGGTCGTCGCGCAGGCGGGGTGGGGTCATGTCAACGCGGCGACGTCGCCGGGGTGAGGATCGACTAAGGTACGGCGCGTGGTGCCTCACCGTAATGGGTTCGACTGCTCCGCAGGGACGACCATCGGCCCAACCGCTGCCTGCGGAACACGTCGCGAACCGCGGGAGTACGACACTGTATCACCCCCCTTCGGCGGAGGAACGGTTGTTGCGCCAGGGGGAGCACCCAAGGAGGGCTCAGATGAGGAAATACTCAAACGCGTTGGCGCTGTGCGCGGCGGTGGCCATGGTTGGAACCGCGCGGGCGGAAACTCCGCGCGGTAAGGCGAAAGGGCCGGGCGCCAAGCTGGCGGACGCGACTGCGGTATATCGTGAGCTGACCACGACGGCCGACAAGGCGGTTCCCAAGGAGTTGCTGGCTCGCGCAAAGTGCATCGCGGTTCTGCCCGGTGTGATCAAGGCGGCCGTGGGCTTCGGGGCGCGCCACGGGAGCGGCGTGATTTCCTGTCGAACGGAAAGCGGGTGGAGCACCCCAGCGTTCATCAGCATCAGCGGCGGAAGTTGGGGCCTGCAACTCGGCGCCGAGTCGTCGGACATCGCGTTGTTCTTCATGAACGACCGTGGGGCGCATTCGCTCGTCGATGGGTCGCGCGTGACCCTGGGCGGTCAGGCCAGCGTCGCAGCGGGCCCCTTCGGGCGCAGCGCCGAAGCCGCCACCAACCTCGACCTGAAAGCCGAGATCTACTCCTACGCCAAGTCGAAAGGCCTGTTCGCTGGAGTCTCGCTCGAGGGCGCGGAGCTGAAGCCGGACGAGGACGACAACCGGGACTATTACGGCAGCGGCGCGACCACTACGCAATTGCTGTTCGGCGGACCCCCGGCGAACGTGCCCGCGGAAGCGCGGACCTTTCAGCAGGCGCTCCCTTGAGTCACGACGTACTGCGAAACTACTTCAACGCAGCTATAAAGCGTTGGCTGTCAAGTGGGCGTAGCCCAGCTCCCGCGTTCACAGACAGCACATGAGCGCGGCGGCGGAGCACGGAGGTTCGTCCAAGATCCTTCATGGTGCCGTGATGAAACCGATTCGCGACCGATCGTGGGGCGAGGCAGCGGCGCTACCTCACGCAGCTATGCGAGTTGCTTCGGTGGATTGAAGACTCATGATCTCCTATGCGAGTTGGGGGGCTCAATCAGATGATGGCCGTCTGGGCGGCATGCGTTGAGCGGAGCTCTCCCCGAGTCGGTGTCTCAATCCAGGTACGCTGCGTGCGCAACAGTGCATGGATGACGCGCGCGAGCTTCCGCGCCGTGGCGACGCGCGCGACGGGCCAGCCCACGCGCGCCTTCTGCATCGTGTAATATTGCGAGAGTGCGCTGGCGGGCGCGGTCTGGACGTGCGAGACGACCGCCCGCACGAGTGCGCCGCGGAGCCACCGATTCGCGCCGGCGGGAATCGGTCCGTGCCGGATGCCGCGCCCCCACTTTGCGACGAGCGCGGCGCAAGGCCGGCGTAGCTGCGCACCAGCGCGCGCTCTTCCAGACTGAGCTGCGGCCCGGCCTCGTGGCGCACCCACGCGCGGCCCTGGCGCGTGAGCAGTCGGCCGCGCTCGAGCCAGAGGCCCCGGCGATGAAGCTGGGCATGAATGCGATTCACCGGGGCCGTGCGCTGCGCCACGAGCGCGGTCCGATGGCGGATGAGGGTCGCCCACTCGCGCTGGGTGGGCGGCGTGGCGTACACGGCCGGAATGAGGCCGGCGAGGCGCATGCGGCCGAGCAGTTCGGCGTCGATCTCGTCGCGCTTGTAATTCGCCTCGGCGATGGCGCGCAGCCGCCGCGCATGCGCGAGCGCGAACCGCACCCCGAGCGGCTGCAGCACGTCCTCCAGCCAGGGCCAGGTCGAGGACGTCTCGACGACGGCCTCCAGCGGCTGAAACGGGGCGAGCACCTCGCGCACGCGCGCCGGCTCGCTCACGCGCACGCGCGTCGGGCCAAGCACGCGCTGACCGCTGCTGTTGAGGACCACGAGGACGACATACCTTGTGTGAGCATCAATTCCGACGACAAACACGTTGGCCTCCTTGTTGGGAAGGCACTCTGGGGATCTTGGACAATCCACCTTAGTGTCCGACCGGCTCGGAGGCCAACGCTTTATAAGATCAGATGACGCAGATGACGCAGACTGGAACGACGATGACGCAGATATAGAGCGAAACAATCTGCGGGATTGTAGTTCAAATCTGCGTCATCTGTGTTGAATTGCCGTTCCTGCGATGGGGAGAAAGCTTTACAGCGCGTGCGGCCGGTAGATCGCTACTGATCGTGCGACCCGCCCGCGCGCAGGGTGGCGAGCAAAAGGGCGGCGCATCGCCGCCGAAAGCCGGCTGCCCTTTCAAAGGGCTGACGGCGAGAGTACCGAATATCTTCGGCGGATACGACCGGGCGCTCTTCAACGGCGGCGACGTCGAGGGCGGCGAGATCCCCGATCTCGTCAAGCTGCGAGAGCTTTCGATGTACACGTGCGTCTTTCAGCGCAGCAAGGCGGGGGAGACACTTCAGTTCATCGCGAATTTCTATCCCGACGCCGCGCAAGCGTTGGACGCGTTAGGCCATTAGCGCGGCGTCTTCCGGAACAGTGCGAGGTCTATTCCTCCGGCCATCGTCACGTATCCCGCACCGCTCGGATGCAGGTGGTCGCCGGAATCGTACGCGGGCAGGAATCGCGTCGTGTCGGACGGATCGCGCGTCAGCTTGTCGAAGTCGATCACACCGTCGTACGCTCCGCTCGTCCGGATCCAATTGTTCAACGCAATGCGCTTGGCATCACGCGCCGCGCTCGCGCCACGCATCCCGCCCTCGGGCGTGAGCGTCGCGCCGAAGATCACGATCCCTCGCTCGTGCGCGCGATCGATGAGTTGTTGGTGGCCCGCGATGAGCTCGTCGGCGCTCACTTCGTTGCGCGGATTCGGCGCACCGGTGCCGCCCCCGTAGGTACCGCCATTGATGTCGTTGATTCCCTCGAGCACGATCACGTGCGTCACGCCCGGCTGCATCAACACGTCGCGGTCGAACCGCTCGAGCGCGCTCGGCCCGGCGCCAGGCGACAGCACGCGATTCCCTGAGATGCCGGCGTTGACGATCGCCTTGAGCGGTTCCTTCGAGGCGAGGAGGCGCCGCTCGAGAACGTCCGGCCAGCGCGAGTTCGAGTCGGCCTTCGAGCCGACGCCGTCGGTGATCGAGTTCCCGAATGCGACGATCACTCCCGTCACTGCCGGATTGACGACGTCGATCCCGGCGAGGAAGGGCCAGATCTGAAGCGTCGTGTCGGGGGCGAAGCTCGCCGATCCGGTGAAGTCGCCGGACGCTGATACGTAATTCGTCTGCAGCCCCAACGCGTGTCGCGTGCTGAGGCGCGCCGAGTCGGCGACGAACAAGGAGATCGCGACGTCGGCGAGATTGGGAAGCGCCAGAGCCACGCCGTCGCTGACGAGGCTCGCGCCCGCGCGGATGACGACCGACGATCGTCCGTTGAACGTGACCGGCCGATCGGTGCCGGGATCGATCTCGGCGCCGGACTTTCGGAGCGCCACGTGGACGCTTCCGATGACCAACGGACGGTCGCCGTACTGGTTCGACAACTTGAGCCGCACGCGACTCCCGCCGGTGCTCACGCGGACGATTTCCCTGAGCGTGCGGTTCACGAGTGTCGGCGTGCGATCGATCGAGTCGGCGGGCGGGCGCGGCGGCGAGGCGGACATGCTGGGCGCCCACGTCGCCATCCAGCGGTCGTGCGTGGCGGCTTGAGCGTTGGCGTGCGCCGCAACCAGCGTCGCCGCGCCGGCCACGAAGACAGGAGAAATGCGGCGATTGAACATTGCGCGAGGGGTAGAGGGGAAAGCTCGAAGCTATGCCGGGCGTCGCTCCCGGCAACTCCAGCGCGTCAATTTCTCGCCTGGTGAGCCGCACCGTCGACGTGCGCCTCTCCGCGAAATCGCTCCGCGGACCAAGCGAATGGCTTCGCGACTACGAGCGATTCTGGACAGGGGCCGTCGACCGCCTCGTCGTGTATTCCGAGCGAAAGGGAAGCGGCCCGTGCGCGCAAGCACAGGAGAAGATCCCCGTGAACAGCAGCGATTGATCGCGGCCACTGTGAGGTCTGTCTCGGCGGGCGGGGTGCGGCTGCGCGCTCGAAGTCGGAAGACTGATTCCTGATGTCAGACAACGGGTTAGGCGTGACTATGGACGGTACGCGGAAGGGGAGCGTCGCCGTCCAGCGCCGAAAGTGATCAGTGGTCTGATGTCCGTCCCTGTTGACGAGCGAAAAGCCGGACCCAACCAGGCAATCGAACTCAGAGTGGCCGGCACTCCCCGTATGGGGGGCCATCGTCGACCATGTCGATTTTTCCCCACTCCAAACGACGTAGGGATAGGAAGCATTGACGCCGCCGTCTCTCTCCCTCAAGCTGTCTGAACCCGCATCCCGACAAACCAATGTTTCTCTCAGAGCTTCGCTACGCCGTCCGCAGCCTCGCCCGAGCGCGCGGGTTCGCCATCGCGGTCATCCTGACCCTCGGCCTGGGGATCGGCGCGAACACGGCGATCTTCAGCGTCGTGCGCGGCGTGCTGCTCAAGTCGCTGCCTTATCGTGACGGCGACCGGCTGGTGTACCTTCGCCAGTCGATCAACGGGCCGGGAGGCGAGAACATCGACTTCTCGGTGCCGGAGATCCTGGACTTCCGCAACGGCGCCAAGACCCTGGGCGGGATCGCCGAGTACTCGGGGATGACGTACACGATCCAGGGCGACAGAGACGGGCAGGCGTCGCGGATCAACGTGGGGCTCGTGACCGGCAACTACTTCAAGGTCATGGGCCTCCCGGCCGTGATGGGCCGGTTGCTCGACGACAACGATGACGGCACGGCGGTCTCGCCGGTCATGGTGCTGACCTACGAGTACTGGATGAAGCATTTCGGCGGCGACCGCGGCGTAATCGGCCGCAAGGTGACGGTCGACAACAAGCCGGTGACGATTGTCGGCGTCGCGCAGGCCGCGCCGACGTTCCCGCAGCGCATCGACGCTCTCTTGAACATGGTGATCAGCGAGCACCACACGAGCGCGCTGATGGTGCAGGGGCGCACGCACCGCATGACCGAGATGATCGCGCGACTCGCGCCCGGCGCGACGGTGCAGCAGGCGCGCACCGAGATCAAGACGATTCGCGATCGCGTGCAGGCCGCGTATCCGGAAGCGTACGACAAGAACTCGGGCTACAAGGTCACCGTGACGCCGCTCCAGGACGTGCTTGGCGAGAAAGCGCGGCTCACGCTGTGGCTGCTCATGGGTGCGGCGGCGTTCGTGATGATCATCTCGTGCGCCAACGTGGCGAACCTGACGCTGATGCGCGGCGTGCGGCGTGAACAGGAGCTCGTGGTTCGCGCGGCGCTCGGGGCGGGCGCGGCACGGCTGCGGCGTCTGCTGCTCGCCGAGAACCTCGTCCTGGCCATCGGCGGCGCCGTGCTCGGACTCATCATCGCGATCGGCGGGGTGAAGCTGCTCGTGGCGCTGGCCCAGCGGGACTCGCCGCGCGCGAACGAGATCCAGCTCGACGGCGTTGTGCTCGGGTTCACGCTTCTTTTGAGCCTCGCCGTCGCGATGCTGCTGTCGTTCGCGCCGAGCCTGGCCAAGGAAGGCTCGCTGGCGGCGTGGATCACCGCGGGAGCGAATCGCTCGAGCGGCGGCGTGCGACGACAGCGGTTGCAGCGAGGGCTGGTCGTCGCGCAGATCGCCGTGTCGGTGATCTTGTTGACGGGAGCCGGTCTCCTCACGCGAACGATGATGCGGCTCAGCGACGTGCGCGACGGCTTGTCGTCGGAGCAGGTGCTGACCATGGAAGTGCCGATCGCGATCGGGCAGCGGAGCGACGTCGACGCGCGCGCGATGTACGACCGCATGCGTCTCGAGATCGGCGCCATCCCCGGCGTGAAAGACGTCGGCATCGGATCGACGATGCCGCTTCGTGCGACGCCGTTCCAGCTCGACATCAAGGCCGACGGGCGACAGCTCGGCGTCGGCGAGGCAATGCCGCACGCCGAATTTCGGTCGGCCGATCCCGGCTACTTCAGAGCGTCGGGAATCACGCTGCTCAAGGGTCGTGAGTTCGCGACGACGGATGTCGAGAAGGCGGCGCCGGTGATCATCATCAACAAGACGCTCGCCGACAAGTTCTTCCCCGATCGCGACCCGATCGGCCAGCGCATCACGTATACGGGTGAGGTCCTCAAGTTCATCGGGTTTCACGAGGAGTGGAGAACGGTGGTCGGCGTCGTCGGCGACACGAAGGACGGCGGTTTGGACGCCGAGGCGCGGAACGTCATCTTCGCGCCGTTCTCGCAGTGGCCTGTTTTCCAGGGCGCGGGCCTCGTGATTCGCGCCGGCGCCGATCGTGAGAACGCGGCGTCGTCGTTGGTGCCTGCGGCGACGCGCCTCGTACGCAACATCGCGCCGCGCGAGCCGATCGAGAACGTGCTGACGGTCGGTCAGATTCGCGACGAGAGCGTGGCACCGCGGCGCCTCAACGCGATGCTGGTTTCGTCGTTCGGCATTCTCGCCGTCGTCATCGCCGCGGTTGGAATCGCCGGGGTGCTCGCGTTCTCCGTGAGCGCGCGCACGAACGAGATCGGCATCCGCATGAGCCTCGGCGCCGACAGCGCCCGTGTGCAGCGGATGATCCTGTGGGAAGGCAGCGTGCTGTTGATCGGCGGACTACTGATCGGCGTGATCGGCGCCGTGTCGGGCACGCATTTCATTCGGGGGCTCTTGTTCGGAATCGAGCCGAACGATCCGATCACGCTGTTGGGTGTGGCGGGGGCCATGGCCGTCGTGGGCCTCGCGTCCTGCTGGTTGCCTGCATTGCGCGCAGCGAAGATCGATCCGGCGACGGCGATACGGCGGAACTAGTACGTCGTGTGCGGTGCGCGATCAATTCGAAATCGGTTCGTCGCGACATATGCAATGGCGAGCGTCGGCGGTAGAACGAGCCCGATCACGCCCACGTTCACCTGCCTCGACACCATCACCGCATGTGCCAACAGGGCAAGCACCGCGAGACCGGCGAGCACGACGAGGATGCCGCGCGTCGCGCGGGGCGCGCGGCCGCTGCGCATGTACATCGGCAGCAGAATGACGAGGGCCAGCCAGAGGGGGTTGAAGACGAGCAGGTTCTCGTTGTAGTACGCGAAACGGTGGTTGGTCATCGTCCAAAGCGCGAAGACCACGCACCCGAGCAGCCCGCATGCGAGCGCCCACAGGGCGTAGACCACCGACGCAGCCGTTGGGCCACCCCTTACGCCGAGCCACGCGAAGATCGAGGCGAGCACGAATCCGATGAGCGTCAGCCACAGCGCCAGGTTCGGCGGCGCCGCCTGCTCGGGCGGCCGCGTCGCCTGATAGAGCACCTGTTCGCGCCGCACGAGCGAGTGCGGCGTGCCGGCGCTGTCGCGGACCTGCTTCGTCGCCACCCAATCGTGCAGCTTCTGCGGGAGAAACATCTCCTGCCACTTGGTGATCGGCCGGTCCGACGGCTCGCCGAGTCCGATGTCGACGCCCGTGACGAGGAGCTTGTCGCCCTGCATCAGGCGCAGCGTGTGGAAGCGGTACGACGTCGGTGTGAGCGAGTCCGCGCCGGCGTGGAGCTGACCACCGAGCACATGGTCGAGGATGTCGCGCGGCCGAGTGGCGCAGTTGTCGACGAAATAGTCGTACCAGTACTCCAAGTTCTGCGGCTCCGCGTTGACGCGGATGATGTCGATGACCGAGTCCTTCTGCGCGTCGGTGAGGGCGAGCTCCTGCTCGGTCACGCTCCGATTCATTGCTCGGTAGCCGAGCATCACGCTCTGCATCGGGTCGCCGACCATCTGATAGCGGTTCAATCCCTGTAGAAAGTGCAGGATGAAGTGGGGTTTGCTCATGTCGAACGCGCCCCAGTTGAACACGGTGTCGCGGCCATCGACGGTGTCGCGGACGCGAATCGCGGTGTGGCCGAACATCTCCCACACCGCGTCTCCGTCGCCCATGGTGAGCAGGGAGATGGTGACCTCATGTCCCGGCACGTGAAGCATGTCAGGCCGGGGAGACGGACTCCTCGGCGGTGCGACCTGCGCCGCAGTGTGAGCCGCGACGATTGCGACGAGCGCGAACGTGTTGCGTGCGAGGGCAGTAAGAGGCATTCAATAGAAGGTAGCGGCGGGTCCGGTGTCGCGGCGTGATGAACATTTCTTTCAATCGCTCGTCGTCTGTATCAATCCGCCCAAGCGGTAACCCGGCGGCGACTCGGCGGCTGGACGACTGGACGTTGAAGCCGATATGCTTGGACGCATGGAACTCATGCGCCCAGCAAGCGTGACTGAATTCCTCCAGTACGGCACCTCGTTTCTCTCGGAGCATGAGGCTCAGCATGGCCTCATGCTCGGTGTTGCCATCGCGACCAGACCCTCGGCTCCGGTCTATTGCGCACTTGTGCTGGCAAATGGAAATGTCGTTGCCGCCGGCTTACGCACCAACACGAGACTGATCGTTTCCCGCGAGGGCAGGGGTGGGGCGATGGCTCTCATCGCGGCTGACGCCCACCCCCCCGGGTGCGATGCCGTTTTGGGGCCGATTGCGGCGGTCGATGCATTCGTTGCCGGGTCGCAACTGCCATGGAGCCGCGGCATGACTCAGGGGATCTATGAGAGCCGCCGTGTCGTCGGGGCACCGAGGGCCCACGGTCGGTTTCGCCAAGCCCAGTCGAACGACCGCGACCTACTCGCGCACTGGTCACGGCGTCTCCACGCGGAGGCGCTGTCTGAAGAGATTTCCCTCGAGAGCGCGATCGCCCGCGTTGACGGGCACATAGATCGTGGCGACATGCATGTGTGGGAAGTCGAAGGGCGTCTGGTGTCGGTGGCGGCGGCTGTCGCCCCGACGCCCCATGGCATTCGAATCAACAACGTCTACACGCCACCAGAAGAGCGGGGCCGCGGATACGCGAGCGCCTTGGTAGCCGCACTTACACAAGCCGTCCTGGATGGCGGCCGTGAGTTCGCTTTCCTGCACACGGACCTGGCTAATCCGACATCAAACGCTATCTACAAACGTTTGGGTTACGAGCTTGTCGGAGACTTTCAGGTGTATTCGCTCACAGCGACGGCTTTGATTCAGGGGCGCCAGGCGAGTCCGAGGCGCACATAGTGGGACCCTGATACCGCCGGCGAATGGGCTGTGACCGTGCAGCACCTGCTGGTGAAAGATCGACAGAATCGCGCCGACTCCCCCTTCAAGCTCGAGCCCGATCGGCACACTGTCGGCGCCACATCGCCATGCAGCCTGGCCGGCTGTCCTAACCGTAGTCGGTGACGCGCCCGCGGAGGCGGTCGCGCACCCGGCGGATATCCGCGTGCACAGCGTCCGGCGAGCGGGACTGAATACGCGCGATTTCGTCGACGCTGTATCCCTCCAAGGTGGACAGCGTAAATGCGCGCCGGGGCGCAGGTGGTACATCTGCAAGCAGGTTCATCAATATCCGGTCCTCAGCATCAGGACCGAGGCCTGTGAACAACTCACTCGGCTCCGCGTCAGGCAACACCGCTTCGCAGCTGAGCAACGACCGGCGTCCCCAGTGCGGCTCACTGTCGGCGAGGCGCTCGTGCCTCGCCGCAAGACGCCCGATGCGCTGCGCGTCGTCGCCCTCCGACGTAGACAGCGGCACGGCTTCGCCGACATACTCATCGAGAAGTTCTTCAAGAAGAATGATGAGCCATTCGTCGACGGCGCGATCGCGGGGCCGGTCTCCGAAGCGATCCCACGCGCGCGCCAAGGCTTGGTCGAGGACGTCTGATACCGTGACAGCCCTCAATTCAGCCGCCCCCACGCATTCCGCCGCCGCGAGCTCGCGATAGGCGTGATCTCGCACGTGGCGCAACAGCGGGCGAAAAACATCGATGAAAGACGCGTCGTCGCCGCGAGCGTAATCGAGCACAAGAAAACCGGTTGCGCCGGCAATGTCTCGCTGGCGCAATCGGCGTCGCAGTTCGACGGCTTCGGCGCGTGCAATTTCAGTGCGTCGTCGAAGTTCGCCAGCCAGCCAGCCGATGGCGTCCGAAAACGCCAGGTCGGCCGTTGCGCCTTCGCCAAGTCCAACGAGTGTATCGGCCGGGAGGACCAGAACCACACGCGCCTCGTGGTGGGAGCCGCGGGGCCGAAGCCGCACCCGCAACGCGCGTTGGTCAAAGGACGCATGGCGAACCAGCTTTTCGATGCGCCGAAGCGCGGAGGCCCACGCCTCCGCGCTCAGCGGCCCCCCCTGCCCGTCAGCCGTTTCCGAGAGAGGGGTCAAACGTAGGTCGGTCTCGGCATTTGCAGACGTCTTGTTCATAGCACGCGCCGATGAAAGGCCCTTTGTCGAGAAGGAATGAGTTTCGTTAGTTCACTGAACGCTCCCGCTCGCCGGCAATCGGAATCTTTCGTGGTTGCGCGGCCGAACTCTTCGGAATGCGAACTTCGAGAACGCCATTGGTGAACGACGCCTCGATCTGTTGGCTTTCGATGTGTTCGGGCAGGCGCACGGCGCGACCGAAGGGCCCAGTGTTCCGTTCCAGTGCGTACACTCGCGTGTCACGATTTGATTCAACCGAGAAGCTCGGATGCTTCACACCGCGAACCGTGAGGACGTTCTTTTCAACGCTGAGATCGATCGCATTCGGATCGACCCCGGGCAACTCCACGATCAGCACATACTCACCCGCTCGCTCGGCTAGATCGAACGTGGGCATCCAATATGACTCGGCGGCAGCGGAACGGTCGCCGAATGCTTCATCGAGGACCTGACCGGCCGGCATCATTCGGCCGGCGGTGTATGCGAGACTGCGGTCGGTGAACATAGCCAAACCTCCTGTGCGTTGAATTGTGAATGCCGTCTATCGGTGGACGGCGTGCGATCGGCCACGCACCGCGCGTGCCGCGCAGGCTTGCCATTTTGACAAATTGTCACGTTGACTCGCCCAGTCGCTTGGCAGAGATCCGCTGTCGATTTTGCAGGGCCATGGCGGAAAAACCGGGCGGCCGAGATGGCCAAGAACAAGGTTCAGGCCGCCGCGAACGGTCACCAAGAGGCGGAACTTCTTCGAGCGATGTGGGTCAGTCCGGTGGTGACGCCATGAAACTGTCTTCCTTCCTTGCTACCCATCGCGAGCAGGTGCTCACCGCGTGGGAACAACAAGCGGCGAAGCGAGTGCCTCGACTGGCAAGCGTGGACCGTCTACGTGATCACTTGGGCGAGCTATTGGACGTCATCGCGAGCGATCTTGAATCCGCCGACCGCGCGGACCACATCGCCGAAGAACTGAACGACCGCGCATCGAAGAACGTGGAAGTCATCGCCGAAAAACATGCCGCCGGCCGCGCGCACCAGGGCCTGTCGCTCAAGGAAATGGTTCGCGAGTTCCCCGTCTTGCGGTCATGTGTGCTCCGGCATTGGCTTGGGTCGCAGTCGTGCTCGAGCCCGGAGGACCTCGACGACCTCCTTCGGTTCGACGAGTCCCTCGACATTGCCCTCACACAAGCGGTATCCGCATTCATGGATCGTCTGAATCGTTCGCGGGAAATATTCTTGAGCATTCTCGCGCACGATCTACGCAACCCGCTTTCCACGATCATCACGGGGTCGACGCTGCTGCGTGACGAACGGCTCGATGCCGCCAGTTCGCGCGAGATGTTAGCCCTTATCGCCAGTACCAGCGAGCGGATGCATGGACTCGTCGACGATCTTCTCGACTTCACGCGCACACGCCTCGGCGGGCAACTGCCGATCGAACGTCACGAGTCCGATCTCACGCGAACCGTCAGAAATGTCGTCGGGGAGTTCGCGACATCTCATCCCGATCGCGCCGTCAATGTGAGGATATCCGGCGACCTGAAAGGAAGCTGGGACGAGGGCCGGATAGGCCAAGCGGTGGGGAATCTGCTTGGCAATGCCGTCGACCATGGAGCGAAAGACTCACCAATCGACCTGTTGGCCCGAGCCGATGATCGGGAGGTGAAGATCACCGTCCACAACGAAGGGCCTCCGATCCCGGCTGAGGAGCGCGCACATCTCTTCCAGCCGCTCCGCCGCTTCAGTGTGCGGGACGTGAAGCGGCGTCATCCGAAACATCTGGGACTCGGCCTCTACATCGCGCGAGCGATCGCGGTCGGGCATGGCGGTCGCATCGAGGTCGATTCGTCGGCAGAACGCGGGACCACGTTTACGATGCGCCTGCCTCGTCGCCACGAGAATTCGGCTTAGCGTTCGAGAACGAGTCGGACCGCTCCGGAGCGGAAACGTGAACGCAGTCGCGCTCACGGTGCTTAGCGTCTGGGAACCCGCTGCTTCAACTCGGCGAACCAATTGAGCACGACCGTGATGTAACGCGCGTTCGCGAGGTCGATGGCGGTCTTCTGCTCGCCCCCCTGGGGCAACACCGCCGTGACGCTGACGATCTTGCCATCCGGCGTGATGTCGAATGTTCGCGGAGTCGCCGGCGCCGCCACCGGAAACGATCGCGGCACGATAACCGGGTTGCCGAACGAGACTCCCGACCCCGTAGAAATGCTCCGCGCCACGAATCGTCCGACCTGCGGGATGTAGAACAATTCCTTTCCGTCGTGCGACCACTGCGGATGATGCCCGTTCTCACCAGCCTGAGAGACTTGGTATCTGGCTCCGGTGGGAGGCACGGGCTGCACGTACACCGCGTTCTCGCTGGTGGCGCCCGACGTGTAGGCGACCCATCGGCCGTCCGGCGAAAAGGTGGCGGCGGGCATCGACCCTTTGCCGTTGCGCACGTCGCCGAAGGGAACCGACTTCTTGTCGGTGAGGGAATACCACCACAAGCCGACGTCGAGTCCTTTCGAGATGCTGTATAGAAAGCCGTCGTTGTGCGGAGACCAGGCGTCGGGCGTGTGCAACGTGCCCGCGTCGGCCGTGGTGAGCCGTTCGACGGTGCCGCTGCCGTCGGCGCGTTGCCGGTAGATCGACGGCGATCCATCGCGCTCCGACTGATACGCGATCCACACTCCATCGGAGGACCAAATCGGATAGCGGTCTTTGCCGCTCAATGTAAGCCGCCGGGGCGCGGTCTTCCCGTCGAGATCGTACATCCAGATCGCCGCGTCCCTGCCGTCGAGACTTCCGATGGCGATTCGCTTGCCGTCCGGCGACACGCGCGGATAGTCGTAGAATCCGGTCGGCAGGTTCAGTCGCTGAACGTTTCCCCGTCGGTCGGTGAGCGCGATGTCGCGCTTCGTCGTCAAAGGCCCGTCGGCGGGTCCCGGCAGATACGCCAACGAGCCGCTCCGCGAAGTCGCGAAGTGGACGACGCCGGTGGCGCCGGCTGCGTCGCGCCACACACCCTCGATGACTGGCACGGGGCTGCCCTTCGCCTCGAGTGCGCTCACGTCGAACGAGACGGCGAACAGCGAGCCGCCGATTCCGTACACGATGTATCCCGCCGGGATGTAGCGCACGTCGGTCGCCGGTTCGGCGACGACCTTTCGTTTGCCGGACGGAATCTGCTGTACGATCGCCTGTGCTCTCTCCCATCGATCGGGCTCGGCGGAGGCGGCGAGCGTGTACAGCACCGTCTTGCCGCCGGGGAGTATCTCCGGACGCTCGGCGTTTTCGGTCGCGGCGAGGGTGGCGATCGTATCGGGACGGCCGCCGTTCGGCGAAATGCGTTCGATCACGCCCGGCGCGGCCCACACGATGCCGTCCTCCGTCCAGCTCATTCCCCCGAAGAACCCGGCGATGTCGGTCGTCGCCAGGGGAATCGGCACGCCACCCGTTATCGCGATGCGCTTCAGGATTCCGCCGGAGGAGAGAAACGCGACCGATTGTCCGTCTGGGGAAAACACGGGATCGCGGACGCCCATATCGTCCGTGCCCGATATCGGTTGAGCGTCGAGCTGTGACAGAGGGCGGTGATACAGCCGGTTACGGGCTACATAGACGATCTGTGTTCCGTCGGGCGAAAGCGCCAGCAAGTGGTAAAGCGAGCTTGCCGGCATTTGATCGTCCGGCAAGGGGAGCGCAAACCGAGCGACGGCGGGCGGCGGAGCGCTCGGGGCCGCAAGCCGCCACCAGATTCCGCTCGTCACCATCGCCGTGACAGCGACTGCGGCGGCGGCCGGAGTCCATCGTCTCCAGCCGGCAGTTGATCGGCCGCCCGCGCTCATCGGTGCCGCGGTCGCGGAAACAAAGCTCGGCGTTGCAAGCGCCTCGGCGAACTGCGCCGCGGAGGCGAACCGATCGGCCGGAAGCTTTTGCAGCGCGCGCAGCGTTGCCGCTTCGACGTTCGGCGGAATAGTGCTCCGTTGGGCGTGGAGTGCACGCGGCGGCTCGGTCAGCAATCGCGCGATGATCGCCTGCGCTGAGGGGCCGACGAACGGCGCTTCGCCGGCGAGCGACTCGTACAACACGCAGCCGAGCGCGTAGATGTCTGCCCGGCCCGTGATCTCGCGTTCGCCCATGGCTTGTTCCGGCGCCATGTACTGCGGCGTGCCGAGCGAGAGCCCCGTCTCCGTGAGGCGAGTGCTGCCGTCGGAGCGCGACGCGGCGAGCGCAATGCCGAAATCGGCAACGAGCGCCTGGCCGTCGTGCAGGAGAATGTTTTCCGGCTTGATGTCGCGATGAATCACGCCGTGGCGGTGCGCGTAGTCGAGCGCGCCCGCGACCTCCCGCGCAATGCGCACTGCGTCATCGACCGGCAATTGCTTTTCTCGGCGAAGGCGGTCGCGCAGCGACTCTCCTTCCACGAACGGCATCACATAGTAGACAAGACCGTCCGCTTCGCCCGAGTCGTGCAGCGGCAGAATGTGCGGATGCTGGAGGTTCGCCGTCGTCCGGATCTCGGTGAGAAAGCGCTCGCCGCCGAGGATGGCCGAGAGCTCCGGGCGAAGCACCTTGAGCGCGACCTTGCGGTCGTGCCGCAGGTCGTGGGCGAGGTACACGATCGCCATGCCCCCGGCGCCGATCTCGCGCTCGAGTCGGTATCGGGCCGACAACGCTGCGTGGGCCTGTGCGAGCGTATCCATATGAGTTGTCGTGGTCGAGGCCGACGTGCACCAGCGTGGTAAAACATATTCTCGGGGAGGTGCCTCGCCAGATTCCGCCTCCGACCCCATCGCTTGACTCACCCCTTCCGCCACCCGTATGCTCGCGAGATGAACGAGGAGCGTGACCGCCTCGACGACGCGAACGCCGGCATCGCCCCCTGGCGGCGATGGGGGCCGTACCTCGCTGAACGCGCCTGGGGCACCGTGCGCGAAGACTACAGCGCCAACGGCGACGTCTGGGGATACTTTCCGCACGACCAGGCCCGCAGCCGAGCGTATCGCTGGAACGAGGACGGCCTGCTCGGCATCTGCGACGACGAGCAGCATCTCTGCTTTGCGATCGCGCTCTGGAACGGCAAGGACGACATCCTCAAGGAACGGCCGTTCGGGCTTTCCGGACGCGAAGGCAACCATGGCGAGGACGCCAAGGACTACTGGTTCTTTCTCGACAACGTTCCGTCTCACGCGTACATGCGCGCGCTGTACAAGTATCCGCAGGCGCGATTTCCGTACGAGCGGCTGCGCGACGAGAATCGCGCGCGGACGCGCGACGATCCGGAATTCGAGCTCCTCGATACGGGAATTTTCGACGACGGCCGCTACTTCGACGTCTCGGTCGAGTACGCGAAGGCGTCGCCGACCGACGTACTGATCCGGATCACAGTGTCCAATCGCGGGCCGGACTCCGCGACGCTCGACCTCCTGCCGACGCTCTGGTTTCGCAACACGTGGTCATGGGGGTTGGCGGGATACCGTCCGTCGTTGACGGTGTTGCCGGGCGCCGCAGGTCTGATGCAGATCCTGGCGGACCATGAGAGCTTCGGACGATATCATCTCGCGTGCGACGGCGATCCGGAGCTCCTGTTCACCGAGAACGACACGAACGCCGAACGGCTCTTCGGCGCTCGCAATGCGACGCCGTTCGTGAAGGATGCGTTTCACGAGTACGTCGTCGGACGACAAACGCACGCCGTCAATTCCGCCCTCTCCGGGACCAAGGCGGCCGCGCGTTACCGCATGACGCTCGGCGCGGGGGCCGAGCGGGTGGTGCGACTGCGCCTGTCCGAAGAGTTGCCGACCGCGGCCTCGTTCGGACCGGCGTTCGACGCGACGTTCGCCACGCGCATCGCCGAGTCGGACGAGTTCTACCAGTCGCTCTCGGCACCCGAAACGTCGGTTGAAGAACAACAGATCCAGCGGCAGGCGATCGCCGGACTCCTCTGGAACAAGCAGTTCTACCACTACGACGTCGAGCGTTGGCTCGACGGCGACCCGTCGTCGCCGCCTCCGCCGACGGAGCGCAAGCTTGGACGAAATCACCAGTGGCGGCATCTCAACAATCACAATGTGATTTCGATGCCGGACACGTGGGAGTATCCTTGGTACGCGAGCTGGGACCTGGCTTTTCATACGATCCCGATCGCGATGGTCGACCCGGTATTCGCCAAGGAACAGCTGCTGCTCTTTCTGCGCGAATGGTTCATGCACCCGAACGGCCAACTCCCCGCCTACGAGTGGCAGCTCGGCGATGTCAACCCGCCTGTGCACGCGTGGGCGGCGATGCGGGTGTACCAGATCGAGCGGCGCATCACCGGCGCCGGCGACGTCACGTTCCTCGAGCGCGTGTTCCACAAATTGCTCATCAACTTCACATGGTGGGTGAACCGGAAGGACGCCGATGACCGCAACGTGTTCCAGGGCGGCTTTCTCGGTCTCGACAACATCGGCGTCTTCAACCGCAGTGAAGGACTTCCCGGCGGCGCTCGGCTAGACCAGAGCGACGGGACGAGCTGGATGGCGATGTACTGCCTCAACATGCTCGCGATCGCGCTCGAACTGGCGCGACAGGACAAGGCGTACGAGGACGTCGCCACGAAGTTCCTCGAGCACTTCTTCTACATCGCGCACGCGGCAAATTCCCGCACGGGGTTGACCGGCGAGTCACAAGACCTGTGGGACGAGCAGGACGAGTTCTACTACGATCTCCTGCGCCTGCCCGACGGAACGTGCGAGTTCATGCGCGTGCGCTCCGCGGTCGGCCTGATTCCCTTGCTGGCTGTCGAGACGCTCGACGCCGCGTTGCTGCAGCTCCTGCCCGATTTCCGCGCGCGGTTCGAATGGTTTCTCAAGTACCGCAGCGATTTGGTCGGCGACGCGGCGTCGGTCACGCGGGTCGGCACCGCCGACCGACGTCTCTTCGCGATCGTGAGCGAGCCGCGGCTGCGTGCGATTCTGCGGCGCATGCTCGACGAGAGCGAGTTTCTCTCACCAAACGGGCTGCGCTCCGTGTCGCGCTGGCACGCGGACCATCCGTTTCGTTTGCGGGTGGACGGGCATCAGTTCGAGGTGCGGTATGAACCGGCCGAATCGAGGAGCGGTCTTTTCGGAGGCAACTCGAATTGGCGCGGACCGGTGTGGTTTCCGCTCAACTACCTGATCATCGAGTCGCTGCAGAAGTTCGATTGGTACTACGGCTCGTCGTTTCGCATCGAGCACCCGACGGGTTCGGGGCGCATGCTGACGTTGTGGGAGGTGTCGGTCGAGCTATCGCGCCGGCTCATTGGCCTCTTCGTCGCGCATCAAGCCCGACGGCCCGCGCTCGGCTTTATGTCGAGAGTGAAGGACGATCCGCACTGGTGCGACCTGCTCCAGTTCCACGAGTACTTCGACGGAGACACCGGCGCCGGACTCGGGGCGTCGCACCAGACTGGGTGGACGGGGCTCGTCGCGAAGCTCATTCAACAGAGTGGTGTTCCGACTGTGACCTGACTTCGCCCGGCACCGCGAAGCGCGTGACGCAGGTCGACAGTCAAATTCGACATGACAAATCTCCGATCGTCCGATCGCGAGGAGGCCCGATGCAACGTGCGGCATCCCTCGTCGGCATTACTCGTGCACGGGCGCGCCTTCCTCGCTCATCGCAAATTGTTGCGGCGTCTCGGGCCAAGTCAGTAGGTGATTCGCCGACTCAGCGGTTAGGCTGTTCGGTACTGGGACCGGCGCTTCGGAATCGGTCGCTTCCGCTACTCGTGACGAATGAACTACGGGCCCTTGCGCGGCTCCAGGATCTCCGACACGCGGTCGGCGACGTCGTTCCAATGCGCGCGCTCGACGGGCGTCTTCGCTGTGGTCGCCGACGCGCGCGCATCGCGCTGGATCTCGCGAAGCTGTGCTCGCGCCAAAGCCGGCAGGTCACTGAGCGGGACGTTTGGCGCGGTGACGAACGGAAGCACTCGCGGCGGCGCCGCCGGAGGGCCGCCAGCACCTGGAGCCGACGTCGGCGGGGGCGGCGGATTCACGAGCACCGCCAAGCGCGCGAGATAGACGCGCTGAAGCTGGCGGCGACCCGCGTCGGGCGACGGCGCGCTCCACACGACGCGTTTGAGATCACTCAAGTATTCCGCGAGCGGATAGGAACGCGCCGCGTCGTACTCCTCCGCTTCGGCCATGCGCGCAAGTCGCTGGGCGCTCAGGAGCGACGTGATGAATGCCGCTTGACGCGTCGCCAATGTGGTGTTGGGACCGATCCGCGAGAGAATGTCCTTCGGCGCCAGCCAGTCTTGCGTGGCGATCGCGTTCTCGGCGAGAAACGCCAGCGCAGCTTTCTGTTTCTCCTTCGGCACGACCGTGAAGACGGCGCCCGCGATGTCGGCCGTCTTGAGATCGACGTTCACGCCGCCGATCACGGTCGCGACGTGACCCATCATCCCGGCCCAGCGATTCACCGTCTCCGTGTACAACTCCTCGAGGTCGTCGTAGTCGTTGCCGGGCGTGGTCGTCCAGGCGACGAGTTGCGGAAGCACCTTCTTGTAGTTCTTCACTCCATATGCCGTGGCTTTTACCGGATCGTCGCCGAGGTCTTCGGTCTGGTTGCGCGGGTCGGCGCTGCCGAAGCCTTGCGACACGTAGCGGTACGGGTACGGGCCGCTCTGCTTCGTGATCCAATCGTTGAGGATCGGCTTCTCGTCGTTCGAGGTCTTCACCGGGATCACGCGATAGCCCCAATTGATCGCGAAGTCGTCGAAGGGGCCGAGCCGTCGGATGAAGTCTTTCGGTGTGAGCCCGTCTCCGGGTTGCGCTACGTAGTTCTGTCGCGCGTAATCCATGATCGTCGCGCTCACGCCGTATTTGCTCGTGAAGCTCGGGCTGCGAAGCGAATCGACCGGGAAGCTCGCCGACGCCATCATGTTGTGCTGGAGTCCGAGGGCGTGGCCGATCTCGTGCGTGATCACCTGTCGCATCGTCTCGCCCATCAGCTCTTCCGGAATCTCGAGCGACCGCGCCATCGGGTTGGCGGCACCCGTCTCCATGATCAGCCAGTTGCGATACGACCGCATGTGGTTGTGGTACCAGGTGATCTCCGAGTTGAGAATTTCACCCGAACGAGGGTCGTGCGTGTGCGGGCCCACGGCGTTCCGGACGAGCGACGCGGCCCAGCGGACCATCGAGTACCGCGCGTCGTCGGGATCGAAATCGGGATCCTCTTCCTTATTTGGCGCGTCCCGGGCGATGATCGCGTTCTTGAAGCCGGCCTTCTCGAAGACCTTCTGCCAGTTCTCGACGCCTTCCTTCACGTACCGCTTCCATTTGGTCGGAGTAGCCGGGTCGATGTAGTAGACGATCGGCTTGACGGGCTCCACGAGCTCACCGCGGGCGTAGGCCGCCGGATCCTTCGGCTCGAGCCGCCACCGCGTGATGAACTCCTCCGACGCCGCCTTCTGTTCGTCGAGGCCGTAGTTGACGCGGTCGACCGTGAAGAAGCCGACGCGCGGATCGAATTTGCGCGGACGCATCGGCACCTTCGGCAGGAGCACGAACGATTCGCGCGTCTCCATCGTCACGGTGCTGCCATTGACGTCGGCCGGCGGAGTCGCGGCGTCGAACGTTTGCACCTGGCGCACTTCGATGTTGATCGGAAAGCCGCGCACGCTCGAGATGTAGCTCCGCGCCGCATCGTAGCGGCGCACTCCGAACTGGCGCCGGGCGGCAGCGCCCATGCCCGAGGTCGCCGGATTGTCGGCGGCGAAGAAGTCGGTGACGTCCACGACGTACGCGTTGCTGTCGCGGGCGAACGCCGCGATCGGGAAGGCGCCGATGATCGGCCCGTAATTGTTCTCGGCGACGCTCCTGGCGATCGGCAGCGACTCGTCGGCGACGGCCGTCGGCGTGACCACCTGCAGGATCACGCGGTCGTTGGCGCGGTGCCAGCGAACCATGCGTTCGTTCACGGAGCTTCCGGCGCTCTGGAATCCGCCCGAGCCGGCCGGCACGCCCGACACACGAGTCACCATCAAGTAGTCGCGCCCCATCAACGAGTCGGGAACCTCGAAGTAGTAGCGGTCGTCGACGCGATGCACCGTGATGGCGCCGCGTTCCGAATGCGCTCGGGCGGTGATCACCTGGGCGTACGGCCGCGGACCGCGACGCGCGCCCGCCGGCGGCGCGTTCGAGTCGGGTCGCGCTGCAGCGGGGGGGTTCTGTTGTTGCGGCGGCTGCGTGGGCGGATTGCCCTGCGCCCTCGCGATGGCGGGAGTCAGGGTGCAGGCAAGAATGATCAGCGAGGCGCGGGTGGCGGACATGGGACTCTCGCAGGTGGTGGGGGCCCGGCTAATGTGCGAGTCATTCGCACCGTACGCGAGTCGAGGCGCCGTCGAGAGTCTATTCCCGGTCTCCCGCGTCGCCAGGTTGTCGCCGCCAGGGCCGGTCCATGTTTTATGATGTGATATGGTGTTCCCCAGGCCGACGTGGGTCGGCGCAATTGTCCTCACATTCGTGCTCGCCGCCGGCGCGTCGTCGTGCAGCATCCTGACGTTCGACTGCGGCGGACCGACGTCGCGCGAAACGCTCTCCGAAGCCACCGTGCGTGACCTCGGCGACACCGTCTCTCTCGATCCGATCGCCGCAGTGTATGAGGAGCGCGATCACGACGGATCGTACGTGCATCAACTGCAGATCGGCATCGAGGCGACGGATGCCGCGCACTTCGACACGATTCCGTCGGCGCTGCGCCCGCACGTCACGGGAGCGCGAATCGAGTCGGCATCAGGCGCCGTGATGTACCGCGTCACGATGACCGACAATACGTCGCAACGCTACGGGCCGCCCGTGCTGGCGATGATCGCCGTGAACGACGTCGATCAACGGGTCTTCGACGGCATCCGTCTTTCGTTGCTGGGGAACGAGGTGTTCGCGGCGATCGAGACCGACGGCACCGTGCGGTTCCCACGGGCCCCGCTTCACATGCAGTACTCGCACGACTGGGTAAAACAGCACTGCCAGTAGACCCGTAGGACTGCGGCGAGTGATTTAACCCATTCATTACATTCGTCCGGCCAAGAATGTCTTGCGCGGCTCGGACCGTCGCCGGATCGTGAGGCCATGAGGCGACTCCTTTTGGCGTGCTGCGCGGCCGCCGCGTGCACCTCGCGCGGTCCCGTCGAACGCTACGGATTCATCACCCGGCTCGGCAACGACACGATCTCCGTCGAAAACGTGGCGCGCCGCGGCGACGAACTAACCATCGACGACGTGGACCGATTCCCACGCGTGCGCCGGCGGCACGCCGTCGTCACGCTCTCTCCCGACGGCGGCATCCGCCGGCTCGTCATGGAGATCACCACGCCAAGCGAGCCGTCGACGCAGCGTGCGCGCCACGTCATCGTCGACGTGACGGGCGACTCGGTGATCATGACGAAGCGCGATTCAGCGGCGTACACGCGGTGGGCATTCGCGCATGGAGGGGAGCCGGTCGTCGCACACGTGCCGCAGATGTACAGCATGTACGAGCGCTACTTCGACGCGGCGCTGGCGCGGCCCTCGGCATCGGCGACGCCGGCGGCCGATACGGTACGGTTGCGGCAAGTCTACCTCGACCGTGAGTTCGACCGCTTCCCGCTGGGGCACGCCACCGTGCGGCGCTTGCCGGGGAACAAGGGCGAGGTGTGGCACGACTGGCTCTCGGGCGTCGGCCAGGCGACGCTCGATTCGAGTCGTCGGCTGCTCGCGTACTCGGGCGCGCGGACCACGTACAAGGTTGATGTAACGAGGGTCAGCGAATCGCCGGACGTCGCTCAGATCGAAGCGCGATTCGCGGCGCTCGAATCGAAGAACGGCGGCGCAAAACAACTGAGCGTTCGCGATACAGCGCACGCGACCATCGGCGGCACGACGTTCGCCGTCGACTATGGACGTCCGTTGGCGCGCGGAAGAAAACTGCTCGGTGACGTCATCCCGTTCGACTACGTGTGGCGCACCGGCGCCAACGCGGCGACGCAGTTCACAACGTCGGCGCCGATCACGCTTGCCGGACTCGTCGTTCCAGCGGGAACGTACACGCTGTGGACTGTTCCGCGCGCGAACGGCGCGGCGGAGCTGATCGTCAACAAACAGAACGGCCAATGGGGCACGGAGTACGATGGGAAGCGCGACCTCGGCGTGGCGCACTTGCAGACGGAGGCGACAACGGCACCGGTCGAGCAGTTCACCATCGGCATACTCGGGCTCGACGCAAAACGCGGCACCCTTTCTATAGAATGGGGGCCGTTCCGGTGGACCGCGCCCATCGTCGTCGTGCGCAAAGCCCCGACGTAGTCGCGAGCTCGTCGCCTTCCCGCTCGGTCTCCTCATAGATTCGGGCATGACCGAGAGCGGCGAGTGAGCGTGCGGGTCGTCCACAAATTCGGCGGAACCAGCCTCGCCGACGCGGCGTGCTTCCGACGCGTGGCGGATATCGTCGCCGAGCGACCGGAGAGCCACCGCGCCGTCGTCGTCTCGGCGATGAGTGGCGTCACCAACGCGCTGATTCGCGCCGTGGAACTGGCCGGGGTGGGAGATACCGCCGGCTACACACGCGCTCTCGCCGAACTGCGCGACAAGCACCGCCGTGCTCTCCTGGAGCTCGTGCCCGCGCATTCTGCCGCTGACATCGATTTCGCCATTGAGCGCGACCTCGCCGATATCGCCGACCTGCTGCGGGCCACGACGCTCCTCCGCCGGTCGTCGCGAGAGACGTTGGACCTCGTCGCTGGGTATGGCGAGATCTGGTCCGCGCAGGTGCTTCACGCGTTGCTTGCTGCGAAAGGAGCGCCGAGCGCGTGGATCAACGCACGCGACGTGCTCGTCGCCGAGTGGCGCGACGCGAACGTCGAGATCGACTGGTCTGCGTCGCGCGGGCGGCTCGACGAGCGGCTCGCCGGCGACCTGCCGCCGACGCTCATCATCACGGGGTTCGTCGCTTCCACTCACGACGGCGTCGCCACGACCCTCGGCCGCAACGGCAGCGATTTCAGCGCCTCCGTCTTCGCGGCGCTGCTGGATGCGAGTGAGATCCACATCTGGACCGACGTCGACGGCGTGATGAGCGCGAACCCGCGGCTCGTACCCGAGGCGCTGACGCTCGACGACATGTCGTACGACGAGGCGATGGAGCTCGCCTACTTCGGCGCGAAGGTCATCCATCCGAGCACGATGGCGCCTGCCGTTCAGCGCGGCCTGCCGATCTACATCCGCAACACCTTCAATCCGGCGCTGCGCGGCACGCGAATCCACGCGGGCCCGTCGTCCGGATTCCCCGTGAAGGGATTGGCGACCGTCGAGTCGGTTTCGCTGCTCAACCTCGAGGGCACCGGCATGATCGGCGTACCGGGAACCGCCCAGCGATTGTTCGGCGCGCTGCGGGAGGCGGGCATCTCGGTCATCATGATCTCGCAGGGGAGCTCGGAGCACTCGATCTGCTTCGCCGTTCCGTCGGCGGTCGCCGGCGACGCGCGGTCGGCGGTCGAGCGCGCGTTCTTCGCCGAGCGGCATCACGGGCAGATACAACGAGTGGACGTCGCGTCGGAGTGCAGCATTCTCGCAGCGGTCGGCGACGGAATGGCGGGCACTCCCGGCATCGCGGCCAAATTCCTGAGCGCGCTCGGCAAAGCGCGGGTCAATATTCGGGCGATCGCGCAGGGATCATCCGAGCGAAACATCTCGGTCGTGGTCGACGCGCCGGACACCACGCGCGCGCTGCGAGCCGCGCACTCCGGACTGTACCTCTCTGATCAGACACTGTCGGTCGGGATTGTCGGCATAGGAAACGTCGGCTCGGAGCTCATGCGGCAGCTTGCCGCGGAGTCGGCGCGGCTCAAGCAAACGTTCGACATCGATCTGCGAGTGCGCGCGGTGTCGACGTCGACGCGCATGTTGCTCAGCGACCGGCCGATCGATCTGACGGCGACCGATCGCGGCGCGATCGCGGACCGCGGTGAACCGCTCGACCTCGACCGTCTCATCGCTCACGTACATGCCGACTACCTGCCGCACGCCGCGATCATCGATTGCACGGCGAGCGACGCGGTGGCGCGTCAATACGAGTCCTGGTTGGCGCGTGGAATTCACGTCGTGACGCCGAACAAGCGCGCCAACAGCGCCGGCATGGACTATTACCGCAGGCTGCGCGAGGCGAACCGGGTCGTCGGAGCGCACTATCTCTACGAAACGACCGTCGGCGCCGCGCTTCCGATCATTCAGACGTTGCGGGATCTCATTCAGACCGGCGACGAGATCATCGAGATCGAAGGGATTCTGTCGGGGACGCTGTCGTATCTCTTCAACAGCCTCGACGGACGGCGCTCTTTCTCCGAGCTCGTCACACACGCGCGCGAGTTGGGATACACCGAGCCTGATCCGCGTGACGACCTCGCCGGGACGGACGTCGCGCGAAAGGTCGTCATCCTGGCGCGAGAGATGGGCCTGTCGATCGAACTCGGCGACGTCGCCGTGAAGAGTCTCGTGCCCGAAGCGTTGAAGGGTGGGACCGTCGCTCAGTTCCTGGACGCGCTCCCGACGCACGACGAAGAAATGGAGGCGGCACGCCAGTCGGCGGCGGCAGCCGGCAAGGTTCTGCGATTCGTCGGCCGCGTCACGCGCGACGGCGAGGCGAGCGTCGAGCTCTGCCCGTACCCCGCGTCGCATCCGTTCGCCCGTGTCCAGCTCACCGACAACATCGTGCTCTTCCGAACCGGCCGGTACCGTGAGAATCCGCTCGTCGTACAGGGACCGGGCGCCGGTCGTGAAGTGACGGCGGCCGGTGTGTTCGCCGATCTCCTCCGTTTGGCGTCGTATCTGGGTGCGGTTCTGTAAGGCCAGGGTGGACAGGTGGGCGGGTAGACGGGTGGACGGCTAAAGGCAGACGCCGGGCGGGTCGCTGTCCACCGGTCCACCTGTCCACCCGAGGGTCCTTGCCCCAACCTTGCCATTGTCACCTCTGGACCTGCGGGAGCTGCGAAATGAACCGAGTCCTACTACTGCGAGTTGTCACCGGCCTCGTCGCCACGAGCGCGCTCGGCGGATGCTACTACTATAGATCGAGCTCGTCCTACTCGAGCTCGGCCTACTCCGACACGATGCTCACGTGGGACGAGTGGCCGCGCTGGGGTCAGATGTGGCGCGAATGGCGAGACGATTATGCCGGCCGCGAGCCGCCACCGACGCCCATCGAAGTAATCCCGGACTCGCCGGGCGATCGCTACGTGTGGGTCGGCGGTCGCTGGCGTTGGCACGACGACGATTTCGAGTGGGTCAAAGGCAGCTGGGAGAAGCTGCCTCGTGCGAGCAGCGGGTGGGTTGCCGGCCGTTGGGACCACGACCTCCATGGTTGGTACTACATCAGGGGGCATTGGCAATAACACGTCGCGCTCCTGAGGCAGTACACTCAGGCATGACTGTGCCGGTTCGATGAGCGAGTTCTATCAGGAAGCACCGCGCCTCGCGAACCGGTACGATGCGGACGGATTCCTGCGCTCGTATCTGCGGTGGCGCCTCCCCGACGACATACGCGCCGAAATCGAACCGGGCCTCCACCGACTCGGCGAACGCGCCGCGACTGAGATCGCCGCGCTCGGCGACGCCGCGGAAGCACAGCCTCCGCGGCACGTGCCGTACGATCCGTGGGGCCGGCGAGTCGACGACATCGTCGTCTCCGACGCGTGGCGCGCGCTCGATCGGATCTCGGCCGAGGAGGGCATCGTCGCGGCGGCGTATGAGCGACGACACGGCGCACTGTCGCGCGTGCATCAGATGGCGTTGCTCTATCTCTTTCACGCGCCCTCGGCGACGTACAGCTGTCCGCTCGCGATGGGCGACGGCGCGGCGCGGTTTCTCGAGGTGCACGGCGCCGGCGACCGGTACGCGCGCGAACTCCTCGAGCATCTGACGACGCGCGATCCCGCGCGCTTCTGGACGTCGGGACAATGGATGACCGAGCGGACCGGCGGGTCGGACGTGTCGCTCACGTCGACCATCGCTCGCTGGGACGACGCGGAGCGCACGCATCGGCTGTGGGGAACGAAGTGGTTCACATCGGCGACGACGTCGCAACTCGCGTTGGCGCTCGCTCGCATCGAAGGCGCCGACGGCAAGCTGGCGCCGGGCGGGCGCGGCTTGAGCGTTTTCGCAATCGAGCTGCGCGACTCGTCGGGCGCGCTCCGCAGCATTCGCGTCAACCGGCTCAAGGACAAACTCGGCACGCGCGCGCTTCCGACCGCGGAGCTTACGCTCGACGGAACGCCGGCGGTGCTCGTGGGTGGCGAATCGGACGGCGTGCGGAAGATTGCGACGCTGTTCAACGTGACGCGCGTGTACAACGCCGTCGCCGCGGTGTCCGGCATGCGGCACATTCTTTCGCTCGCTCAGAGTTATGCCACCGTTCGTTCGGCGTTCGGCAAGCGGCTGCTCGAGCATCCGCTGCACTTCGAAACCCTCGTCGAGCTCGAGACACGCGTGCGCGCGTCGTTCATGCTCGCCTTCGCCGCGGTCGAGCTCATGGGAAAGGACGAATGTGGTGAAGCGACCGGCGACGAGAAGGCGCGGCTTCGCTTACTGACGCCGATCGCGAAGGCGTATGCCTGCAAGCAAGCGGTGGCCGTCGCCAGCGAAGCGATCGAGGCCTTCGGCGGAGCAGGGTACATCGAGGACACCGGACTACCGCGCCTGCTGCGAGACGCGCAGGTGCTTCCTATTTGGGAGGGGACGACGAACGTGCTCGCTCTCGACGTGTGGCGCGCGATCGAGCGTACCGGCGCGTTCGAGCCGTGGCTCGACGATGTTCGCCGGCGACTCGGCGCGGTGGCGTCAGACGAGTTGCGGTCGGCGGTGGGCCGAGCGAGAGAAGCAACCGACCGGATCGCGCGCTATGTCGCGGACGCGCGAGGTACCGCTCGACGTGAAGCGGGTGCGCGGCGATTGGCGTTCGCCATCGCACGAGTGACCGCGGCCGTTGGTCTGATCGAGTACGCCGCCTGGTGGCGGACGCAGAACGTCCGCGACACCGAAGCGGCACAGGCCATTCAGTTCGCCGAGCGGTGGACGGCGCGCGACCTCACGTCTGGTCTCGATCTAAACGGCGAGTCGCGTTGACCGGCTGACTCGATGGCCGTCGCGCGCCAACGTTCGCGTTGTGACGTGGCGCACCTCGAGTTGGGAACGCACATTGGATGAGAATGCCAAACTCCGGGAGCGGCCCCGGCGAGTGGCAGGCGGATTGCCAATCTGTACCGGCAACCTTCAGCTCTCGTGCGACTATCAACGACCGACATGCCGAAACGGCCTTCAAACAGGACACTTGAACATTACCACCAGCCGACGGTCTTCAGCGCCGGTCCTTTCGAAGCCACCGACGCCTGGCTCGCCGCGATCATCGAGTCGTCGGACGATGCGATCATCGGAAAGACGCTCGACAGCGTCGTGAGGAGCTGGAACGGCGGCGCGGCGCGCATCTTTGGATATACCGCCGCCGAGATGCTTGGCGAGTCGATCCTTCGACTCTTTCCGCCGGAGCTGGAGCACGAGGAGAACGAGATCGTCGGCCGCCTCTCCCGCGGGGAGCGAGTCGATCATTACGAGACCGTTCGCCTTCGCAAAGACCAATCGATCGTGGAGGTTTCGCTCAGCGTCTCGCCGATCCGGGACAAGAGCGGGTTGATCGTCGGCGCGGCCAAGATCGCGCGTGACATCACGGAGGCGAAGAGGCTGCAACGCGCTGAGCGGCTGCTCAACGACCAGCTGCAAGAGCTCGCGGGAGAGCTCGAGCAGCAAGTCGAGGAGGGCCAGGCGCTCGCCGAGGAGCTCGAGCTGACCAACGACCAGTTGATGACGGCGCTTCATGCAGCGGAAGCGGCCCATCGGCTCGCTCACGACGCGAACGCGGCCAAGGGCGCCTTTCTCGCCACGATGAGCCACGAGCTGCGTACACCGCTCAACGCCATTACGGGCTACGTGGACTTGCTCGACCTCGGACTCCACGGCTCGCTCGAGCCGGGGCAGCGCGAGGCGTTGAGTCGAATCAAGCGCAGCGCGAACACGCTCCTTCGGCTCATCGACGACGTGCTGAACTTCGCGAAGCTCGAAGCTGGACACGTCGACCTCCGATATGAAGCGGTGCGACTCGACGATTTCGCGGCGACGTTGGGCTCGTTCATCGCGCCGCGCGTCGCGCTGAAACAGCTGAACTACCGATTGACCACGCCCGGTCCGGACGTCGTCGTGAACATGGATCGGGCCAAGACCGAGCAGATCATGCTCAACTTGTTGTCAAACGCAGTGAAGTTCACCGACAAGGGAGGCATCGAGCTCGTCTGCACCGTCGACGATCATTTCATTCAGCTCAAGGTTCAAGACACCGGGCAGGGGATTCGAACGGAGCTGTTGTCGGCCATCTTCGAACCGTTCACACAAGGCGATGCCTCGCTGAGTCGCGCGGTCGAAGGCACCGGGCTCGGTCTCTCCATCAGCCGTCAGCTAGCGCGGGCGATGGGCGGCGAAATCCACGTGGAAAGCTGCATCGGCGAAGGCTCGACGTTCACGGTCCTTCTGCCTCGACTCGGGCCGCTCGACGCCTGATCAAGTAATCCGGATGCCTCGGCTCTCGAAGTATTCGGCCAGCTTCGTTCCAGCACCCGACTCGGCGGCCATCGCCACGTATCCGTCTGGGCGCACGAGGTACGTTGCGTCGCGCGCCAACCCAACGCGTTCAGCAGCCGGTGACCAGGAAAACGTGCTCAACGTGAGACCGAGTCGCCGGCAGGCATCGGTCACTTGGCCGTCGGCGTCGCCGTAGACGTGAACTTGCCAGTCAAGCGACTGGAGCGAAGCAAAGTTGTCGGCGCCATGCGCATCGAGCTCCACCCATGGCAAACGATCGCCACCGTGGACCGCGCCCGCTCGGCCGACGCTGATCGCGCTCGTCCGATAATCGATCGCGATCTGTGATATGGTCCGAAACAGCCATCGCCGAAACGGCGCAACTCTGAATAGGGAGCCGACGACACCAGGAAACACGCGCGTCCTGACCACTGCCGCCACACGGCCGGGTTTCGTGGCGATCGTGAACGCGCGGTCCGTGGTCGCGACGAGCCGTCGAGCAAACGCCATCCGTTCGACGCCATATGTATCGAGCAAATCGGGGCGTGATCCGCGCAAGACGGACGCCAGCTTCCACGACAGGTTGACCGCGTCGCCGATGCCGGTGTTCATCCCTTGCGCACCGACCGGACTATGGATGTGCGCCGCGTCGCCGAGCAGGAACGCTCGGCCTTTGCGAAACGCGCTCGCGACGCGATGGTGCACGTGATACGTCGAGAACCAGTGCACTTGTCGGACGTCGAGACCGAGCTGGTCGATCGGACGACGGCTCACGTCGTCGAACGAGAGCGTTCGATCTTTGGGAATCGCGTCGCCTTCGACCGTTCCCACGAGGCGAACGTGGCTCTCGCCTTTCATCGCGAATACCGCCAACAAGTCGGATTCGCCAAGGTCGACGTGCAGTTCGCCGTTCACCGCGGGCCCACTCGCGTCGACGTCCGCCACGTAGAAGACGCGCTCGTAGCTCCCGCCGGCGAAGCCAATGCCCGTTGCGGACCGCACGGTGGAATGTGCCCCGTCGCAGCCGGCGACGTACGACGCGAGGCACGAATCCATCGTGCCGTCGGAACACTCGAGCGTCGCGAGCAATCCGTCGTCGCGGTCATCGAGCGCCACGAGTCGCGTCCCCCGTTCGACCGTTGTCCCGCGTGATTCGAGCTGCTCGATCAACAGGCGCTCATGTTGGTCTTGCGCGAAATCGAGCACGAATGGATACGGCGTGAGATCCGATCCGAGATCACTCAGCGTCAGATGCGCCGTCTTTCTGCGATTGACCCACAGGTTGATCGCGCTCATGACGACGCCGCCGCTCACGACGTCGTCGGCGAATCCCAGCTGCCGGTCGAACTCGAGGGTGCGCGCGTGTACACCGAGCGCGCGCGAGAAGGGCGCCGCTGAAGGCAGCGAGTCGACGATGCGGAACGGCGTGCCGAGTTTCTGAAGCCAGAGGGCCAGCGTGAGGCCCGTTGCCCCGGCACCGACGATCAGAACCTCCGTCTCGCTGGTAAAACGGACCTTCGCGCTCTCCTTTGCCATGGCCGCCTCCAGCGTCGCGCTTGGAGGGTGCAAGCAACGGACCGGTTGGCCACCGTGACTCGGACAGTCAAGCGCCGCGTCGCGGGGGCAAACGGCTGACAGCCTGGTGCATGCCAGGCGCCGCTCACGCGAGTCGACTCACCCGCCGTTCACGGTCAGGCCGATCGAGCGAGCCACGCGCCGCCGACCAGGCCCAAGGTCACCAGGAGCGAGAACACCACCGGCGCAGTGAAGAAAAACTTCCACGTGATGAAGCTCGTCGCCGCGAACGCGATCGCAAACGCCCACAGCAACGGCTGCATCCGGCGGACCACGTCTCCAGGCAGCCTTCCGACTTGCCAGGCAAGCGCCGCGGCGAGCAACAAGAGCACGGAGCAGAAGTATCCGAAGCCGAGATAGAATCCCCAGTAGGTGCGTCCCGGAGTACCCTGGGCCGTAAACCTGATGCGCTGCAGTTCGGCGATCGGCGCGGTAACGCCCCAGGCAGAGTCCACTCGACTAAAGCCGAGCGTGTGCCCGATGGCGTACAGCACCAGGAGCACGGCAGCGATCCGGTAGATCAATGAGATAGGCATGAAGGTCGGATCCGATCTTTGAGGTTATAGGTAACCAATTGGTTACGACACTCTATTCATGCCGTATTGCCTAGTCAATAGCGGACTTTCATGGTGGCGGAAGAAAAGCGTGAGCAATATGTTACCTATCATGGGCCGCATAGCCGCAAGCACGGACGTGTTCAGAGCCGTCGCCGATCCGACGCGACGCGCGATCCTCGACCGGCTCCGAGGAGGACGGGTTCCCGTGAACGCGCTCGCCGCCGAGTTCGAGCAAAGTCGCCCCGCCATCTCGAAGCATCTCAAGGTCCTCCGCGACGCCCGATTGGTCACCGAATCGCGAATCGGGCGTGAACGCCTGTATCAACTCGACCCGTTGCCGCTCCAGCGCGTCGCTGGATGGATCGAGGGATATCGAGCGTTTTGGCTGACCAGTCTCGATAACCTCAAGCAGCGGCTGGAGGGCGAGCGGCGATGACGGCACCGACGTTGTCCTCCGCACGTGCGGTCGCTGATCTGACACGCGGCATCATTTTGGCGGCGGTCGAAATCGCGGCCTCTCCCGAGCGTGTCTTTCAAGCCGTCGCGTCCGAGGAAATCGCCAGTTGGTGGGGATCGCCGGAGACCTATCGCGTGACGCGCTGGACCGGCGACGTGCGCCCCGGCGGTTGGTGGCGGAGCGAGGGTGTCGGTGCAGATGGAACGACGTTCGCTGTCGGCGGAGAGATCCTCGACGTCGTGCCGCCGTCGTTGTTCGTGCACACGTGGCGATACGAGCACCGGCCGAGCGACGTGACGACCGTGCGATTTCAGATCGAGCCGATCCCGGGCGGCTCGCGCGTCACGGTTCGACAGGAGGGATTCACCAATCGCACCGACTGCGACAGTCATAGCCGCGGTTGGGAGCGTGTTCTCGGTTGGCTGCGTACGCATTTGAGTGCCTAGCTTGTTGAACGGTCTCGACGATGCGCTTGAACGCACGAAGGGGATCGCGAACGACCCTCCTCGCCCGCATGCGCCCAAGGTGCCATAGCTAGAGACACCGCGTTGGCGCGTCGATTCGGGCGTCATGTCCGACGACCGAACCTCCGCCCACCCCGAGATCCTCGACCGATGGCTCGCGCGCGCCGCCATCGCGGTCGTCGTCGCGCTGCAGTTCTCGCTGATCAACGATTTTGGCTACGGGTCGCGAAGGCTCGCGCCGATCGCCGAGCTCATCCTTTTGATTCCGATCACCGCGATCGGGCTTCGGGCAGAACGGGTCGCGCGGTACGCACATGACCAAGATCAGTGGGCCTCGGCCAGCGCGTATCGCGGTGTCGCCTTCGCACTTGGCGTGACCCTGTTCATCGTCGTCAGTCTCGCCAACTCACGCTCGCTCCTTCTGCTCATCGAAGCGTTGCTCGCGGGAAAGACGCACAACGGACGCACGCTGTTGTTGGACGCGCTGAACATCTGGGCGACCAACGTCGTCGTGTTTTCTCTATGGTATTGGGGACTCGATCGAGGCGGCCCGTGGATCGACACCCGCGACCACCGGGGGCCATCGGAGTTCATCTTTCCGTACATGACGCTGCCGGCGGAAATCGTCGCCGAGGTACGGCCCGGGTACGTCGACTATCTGTTCCTTTCCTTCAACACGTCGACGGCGTTCTCACCGACCGACACGCTGCCGCTGACGGCGCGGATGAAGCTGTTGATGATGCTCGAGGCGGTCGTTTCGCTTCTGACGCTGGCCCTGGTGGCCGCGCGGGCGGTGAATATCCTCGCGTGAGCAACGCCGCCATTGCAATTAAAGGGTCGGCATTGTGATAGCGCGCATGACGGCGGCCGTCACGCCGTACTTTTCCCGTCCTGTGGGGTCGGTCGGTGGCACCGCGCTTTCGCGCGACCGACTCCAATCATGCGTTGCCGCCGAGTTTTTCCCGCGCCGCGCGCGTTAGAGCATCCTCCTGCTGGGTGACCCGCGCCGCGCTTTCGCGGTTAGGTGGTCAGGAGGCCTTGATGAAGGAATTCCGCGCTTCGTTCGTCGTCTTGTGCCTTTCGCTCTGCGCCTGCGCGGGCGAAATGTCTGTCACGGTTCCGCCGGCGGATGATCTTCGAATCGCCGTGACGCTCGCGGGGCGACGTCCGCAGGGTGACAGCCTCGTCATGACCGTGACCAATGTCTCCACGCATCCGGTCTTCTTCACCCGCTGCGGACCCGGACCGACGACGTTCGTCGAGCAGTTCGTCAATGGAACGTGGACGGGCGCCGTTCAAAACTTCCTGTGTGTACAGACGCCAGGCGAAAACGGTCCGGTCGAATTGGCCGCGGGGCAGTCCCTGTCAGTCAGTCGCGTCTTGTCGGAGGCGGGACACTACCGATTCGCCGTCGTTGGGGGCGATGAAGCCGACCTGAGTGACGGTCACGTGCTGACATCCAACGAATTCGACGTCCCCTGACTTGGATCCTGTCCGATGCTGAAACGTCCTTATTCTCTCGTCGCAGTCGTTGTCGCGCTCAGCGCGTGCTCAGCCGGAACGGATCCAGCGGTGACAGCACTCGACGGAGAGTGGTCCACCGGACACACGGTGATCGGCCTCGAGTTCGGGATCTCGCTGTCGTGGACCCGGAAGCTCGTCGTGGGCGGCGGATCCTACATTGTGTTTCCACCGTCCGCGCAATGCGGCTCGATTCAAGTGAGCGGTCAAGGGACCGTCGCTCTCGCCGCCACTCGGTCGTCGTCGAGCGACGTTCATGGGCACATGACGCTCGGCAACGCGGCGCCGCTGGAGTACGAGGGAACGCTCAGCAACACGGCGCAGCCCGGCTTCGAGCGAGTTGATGGATTCCTCATCGGCGCCGACGGCACCCAGTGCCCCTTGACGTTGTTCCACGCCGCCATTCCGTAACTCGTCGCGCCGATCGCCTTGGACTCCGCGTTCGTGCCGCGGCTATGAGCGAAGCGCCGAGTCCGAACGCGTCGCGCGCTCGAGCAGCGTGATCTTCTGCCAGATCTTTCCTGAGAGTCCAGTCGCCAGGGTTTCGATCTCGTTGACCGTGCTGAGCACGACCGGATCGCTGAGCGATTGAACGAACGACGCGGCGACTTTGCTCGTGAGCGACAGCATCTCACTGCAGTAGTCGAGGTATCGTCCCAGCTCTGGCGCGGTCATTAACCGCTCGGGCGACGACGTCGTGTCGGGCTGCGGCGACATGAGCCGCTCCGGATCCTTCGTGAGCTGGTGCATGTCGACGATGTGGACCACGCTGCGCAGTTGATGCAGTGACCGGAGCGCTTTTCTCCGTTTGAGTCGGGACTCGAGCGTGACGAGAAAAAAGATCGCCACGCCAAGGAAAACGATGTCGTTGATCGATGCGTCGAGCATCTGCACGAGCTCGGAGATGCTGTTCACTCTGCCGGACACACGAATGCTCACGGCGCCGAGCACGACGACGGCTACCATCCCCGCGATGACCGCGCCGACGGCGATGCGAATCGGCCAGTTCGGCTTTCGCACGTAGTCGACGCAATCGAAGGCCTCCTCCGACAGCGCGACCAGCTCGCCGCCGACCTTACCGAGGCCCGATTCCGGAAATCGCTCAGAAATCCGGTCGCGCAGCCGGCGGAGGGTCTGCGTGATCTGAGTCTGGTCGAGCTCTCGGTATCGCGACATCTCACGCATTGGCGGGAATGTAACGCTCTTCACATCTGAACGGCGCAGCTGACAACGGCGCGACTGGTGACGGCGATTCCCGAGTATTGGATCGTCGATCCCGAGCGGAAGACGGTCACGGCGGTCGCTCGGCACGAGTTGGATCGCACGGCTCGAGACCTCTTGTCATGGCGTTGGACCGGTGCGGACGAACCGCCGGAGATTCGGCTGGCCGACGTCTTCATCGATGCGGACTGACGGACGCCGCGCGAAGACCGACTCATTCACCGAGGCGGCGGATCTCGCGATATCGGAAGCAGTCCGTGAGATGATCGTTGACCATGCCGACCGCCTGCATGTGCGCGTAGATGATGGTCGTGCCGACGAAGCTGAACCCTCGCCGCTTGAGGTCGCCGCTGAATGCATCCGACTCGGCGGTCTTCGCCGGAACTCCGCGCATCGATGTTCGGCGGTTGTCCAGCGGGCGGCCGTCGACGAAGCGCCAGCAGTAGGCGTCGAAGGTGCCGAATTCCTTCTGAATGGCGAGAAATGCCTTGGCGTTCTTCACGGCCGACGCGATCTTCGACCGGTTTCGGACGATGCCGGGATCAGCGAGCAGCTTTGCGATCCGCGCCGCCGTGTAGCGCGCGACGCGTTCCGGATCGAAGTCGCTGAACGCGCGGCGGTAGCCAGACCGCTTCTTGAGGATGGTCGACCAACTGAGCCCCGCCTGCGCACCCTCGAGAACGAGAAACTCGAAGTGTGTCCGGTCGTCGTGCACCGGCACGCCCCATTCCCGGTCGTGGTACTCGCGCATCAACTCGTCGTCGGGATTGACCCACGAACATCGTTTCGGTTCAGTCGTCATTCTTGCCGGAGTACCATCGCCGGATCGACCCTCGTCGCGCGCCTTGCCGGCAACAGCATAGCGATCGAGACCGCGACTGCCAACGCCAACGCGGCCAGCACGAAGGCGATCGGGTCCACGATCTTCACCGGAAACTCCTGCGCCAAAACTCGGTCCGACGCGACCGCCATCGCCGCGGTGAACAGCGCACCGGTTACCAATCCACGCGTCACCGGGCGGGCGTTCGGCGAAACCATCGCTCGGTAGACATCCATCCGGCGCGCACCGAGTGCGAGACGAATGCCCATCTCCTTCGAGCGCCGCCGCGCCGCGAGGGCGACGACGCCGTAGACGCCGACGATCGCCAGAACCGCCGTGATCGCCGCCACCACGCCGACCGCTTGCCCGATGCGCTGAAACGTGTCGGTGAGGAGCCTGAGCTTTTCGTCCACGGTGATCGGCGCCACGACCGCGCCGGCAAAGCGCTCGCTCACGAGCGACGTGAGGCTCTTGATGACTCCGCTCCGGCTGTCTTCGACTCGCACGAACGGTTGATACAACCGTGCGTTTGGGCGCCACGGCGTGTAGAGCATCAGCGCCTGTGCCGCCTCGGCGATTTCGCTCGACGCGTCAGAGGCGATGCCGACGACCTCAAGCGAATGGCTCGCATCCACCGTGAGGCGCTTGCCGAGTGGATCGACGCCGCGCCACAGCTCTCGTGCAGCTTCGCGAGAGAGCACGACAGGGCACACCGGCGCCGCGCAGGCGGCATCCGTGACGCTGAAGGCGTGCCCGCGTTCGACGCGGACACCAAAGACGTCGAAGTAGTCGGGCGACACTTCGGCCCACGGCATTCGGCGGCGATTCTTCTCGGCCGTCGTCACCTCGAGCACACCGGTCCCTTCGTCGCCCGCCGGTGAGGCGGTGGCGAACGCGACACCGCGAACGCCCGGCACACTCGCCAACGCCCGGCCAAGGCCGTCATGAAAGCTTTGCCAGCCTCCCACCGGTTGCGGCGCGCGCAGAGTCGTCGCCAACACGTGTCGCGCGTCGAACCGCGGCGGTGAGTCGTTGATCCGCGCGGGCAACCGAGTGAGCGCGATCGTCGCGACGAGGAGCGCCGTCGCTCCGCCGATCTCCGCCGCCATGAGCGCGTTCCCGCGCTTCACTCGGCCGTGCGTCCGATCCGGAACGCGACGCAGTGTCGAGTTCAGGTCGAGCGAGAGCACGGCGCGGATTGGGGCGTTGGCCGCAACGAGCGCGGCCAACAGCGTCGTGATCATCAGGAACGCGAAGACGTGCCAGTCGGGCGACAGGGAAAAATTCACAGGCCGCTGGACGAGCCACTCCATCAGCACGCGCGGCAGCCTGAAAGTGAGCGCGGATGCGAACACGCCCGCGAGACTGGCGAGCAGCAGCGACTCGGTGCCGAGCATCGCCGCCAGCCGCGGAGCGCCGGCGCCGAGCGCCATGCGGAGCGCCATCTCGGTTCGGCGGGTGTGGGCGATGGCGAGGAGAATCGAGACGACGCTGGCGCACGCGACGAGCGCGAGACAGGCGAGCGCGACGAAGACCACCGCGACGGTGCCGCCAACGGCCATGCCGTTCCCGGGCTGCGAGATGATCGCGCCGTCCGTCGCGACTACGGCGGTGCGCCGGCCCGGCGTAAGCCGGTCCTGTTGTGCGGCGATCACGCGCGCTTCGACCGCGACGTCGCCGAGCGTCGCGCCGGCGGCGAGTCGGCCATCGAGAAACAGCGATATCGCGCTCGGAGAGGCCGGGTCGTCGGTCCCAAGATGGAGCCG
>DASYSS010000031.1 GCA_036003045.1 Gemmatimonadaceae bacterium | reverse complement strand
CCGGCCCAACTGTCGTTGTCCTGCAAGCCGGTGTACACGTAGTACGGATGGCCCATGTCGGCCGTCACCCAGTACGACAGCGCCGTCGCCATCGTGCGGACGTACTCCCACGTCTTGCCCTGGTCCCACGTGACCATGAAGCCGGCATCGTTGCCGCGCAGAATGTGGTTGCCGTTCTTGGGATCGATCCAGATCGCGTGCTGGTCTTCACCCATGTTGAAGAAGCCGCCCGCGTTGTCGAGCAGCAGGAACGTCTTGCCGCCGTCGAGCGACTTCGCCATGTGCACGCCGGCGACGTAGATGTTCTGATCGTTGCTCGGATCGACGCGGATCTGGCTGAAGTAGAGCGGCCGAGCGTCGCAGTTGCTGACGACCGTCCACGATTTGCCCTTGTTGTCGGATCGGAAAATGCCGGAGCGATTGCCGTCGATCGCGGGCGGAGTGCGGTTCGTCGTGTCGGCAGCGCCGCCGCGGCCACCACCACCGCGGCCGCCGCCGAATCCGTGTCCCGGACCGGCGTTGTCGCACCAGTCATACCCACCGGCCCGACCTCCACCGGCTCCTCCTGCTCCAGCAGCAGCTCCGCCACCGGCCGGCGCTGCGCCGGGATTGGCGCCACGCGCCGGGGCTTCAGCTTCCGACGCCGCTCCGGCCTCGATCTGTGCGTAGACCACGTTCGGATTCGACTTCGACACTGAGAGGCCGATGCGACCCAAGACTCCACTCGGAAGACCATTTGCGCTCAGGCGGACCCATGATTCGCCCGCGTTGTCCGACTTCCACAACGCGCTCCCGGGACCGCCGCCGTTGTAGCAGCATCCGCTGCGGCGGCGTTGATAGCTCGCGGCGTACAGAACGCGCGTGTTCGACGGATCCATCACGATGTCCGTGAACCCCGTGTTCTCGTCGATGTACTTGATCTTGTTCCAGCTCTTACCTCCGTCGGTCGTCTTGTAGACGCCGCCGTCGGGACTCGGTCCGAACAGGTGGCCGGGCGCGGCCACGTAGACGACGCCCGGATTCTTCGGATCGATGACTATGCGCGCGATGGACTGCGTCTCTTTGAGCCCGACGTTCGTGAACGTCTTCCCGCCGTCTTCGCTCTTGTAGATCCCGTCGCCGAAGGTCGTCGTCTGGCGGTTGTTCGCTTCACCGGTCCCGACGTAGACGACGTTCGCGTTCGTCGGATGGATCGCGATCGCGCCGATCGACGCGGTGCCGTAGGTCTCGAACACCGGCGTGAACGTCGTGCCGTTGTTGTCGGACTTGAATACGCCGCCCGTCGCGTATCCGACATAGATCACGCTCGGATCGCTCGGCGCGACCTCGATGTCGTCCACTCGGCCGCCCATGCTCGCCGGCCCTATCGATCGGAACCGGAAGGATGCGAGAACGGGGTTGGGAGAGCGGTTGATTGTCGCGGAATCGCGGACGGGAGCCTGGGCCGAGAGGAGGGCGGCGGGTACGAGGAGTCCGGCGAGGGCGAATCGGGGCATTGGGGGAGACTTTGGGGGGACTGCGGAGGGACTCAGAGATTACTACGCGGGAAGGGCTTGTGGCGATGGTGGGTGAGAGGGCCGGACTCCGAGACTGCCGGGGGCCGAGACTTCCGAACTCCGAAACTGCCAGACTCCGAGACTGCGAAACTGCCAAACTCCGAAAACTGCCGAAGGCCGAAGGTGGCGAACTGCGAGGGCGCCAAGCGGCGGACCGCGGCGTACATTCTGGCGATGACGCTTCCCGCTTGGCCGTTGATTACGATCCGTCGCGCGGTGGTCGATGACGCGACCGCCGTTGCCGAAGTTCATGTCGCGTCGTGGCGAACGACGTATCCTGGGATCGTCGACCAGGCGTACATCGACAGTCTTTCAGTGCCTGAGCGTGCGGCGGCGTGGGGCAGGCGCCTCGCGACCGATTCCGACACGGAGCCAGACGTCCTCGTCGCCGTCGATGCCGACGGTGACATCGTCGGGTTCATTTCGGGCGGAGCCATTCGCGATCCGATCGCGGGCTTCGACGCGGAGCTGTACGCGATTTATCTGCTCGACTCGATGCAGCAAAAAGGCGTGGGTCGGCGCTTGGTGCGCGAGTGGGCGGGGCTCGCGCTGGCGAGTGGATGCCACGCCGCGGTCGTTCGCGTGCTTGCCGAAAATCCCGCGTGCTCGTTCTACGAGCGGCTCGGCGCCGAGCGCCTGCGCGATACGCAATTCACGATCGCGGGGAAGCCGTATCCGGAACGCTGGTACGGGTGGCGCAACCTGTACGATCTCAGGGCGTAGCGAGCTAGCCTTCTTCCGCCGATTGCTGATCCTGCAGCGCCATCCACGGCATGAACAGTTTCGGCTCGCCCCTTCCGAGCTGGGCCCTCATCCTTTCATTCGGCGTTCCAAGCACTTCGCCCGTGACCGAGGCGGTGGCCATGATGGGCGCCATCAAATGGCTGATGTGCGAAAAAGTGCTCAATCGCCGCGTCGGCGTCGCGGTAGCGCTCGAACACGATCGCTTCGGTCTCATCCTCGTTGAGGAAGATTTCGTACTGGAGCGTGCCGGTGTCCTTGGTTCGCACGATCTCCATCGCTTCTTCCGTGAGGCGCTTCCACTCCTCGACCTTGCCGGGATGGAACTTGACCCGCGCGATGCCTTTGATCTCGTCCATGACGTCGCCAATGCCGCAAGTCTAGTGCCCCCCCCGGCTGCATGGTAAGAGTTTTCTCATGCCGCGGAAGTCGTTCCATCACCTTTCGCCCCACCGCCCATGCTACTCAATCCCCTGCCCGACTTCATCGCGACGACCGGTTTCTATGTCGACGGCTACGACGTCGTGAACACCTTTGGCATCGTGCGCGGAATCGTGGTACGATCCCGCTCGGTCTTCGGGACGCTCGGCGCTGTCCTTCAGGCCGTTAGGGGCGGCGATATCTCTCTCCTCACTCAGCTGTGCGAACGCACGCGCGCCGACGCCTATGCCAGCATGGTCGGGCATGCGCAGGCGCTCGGCGCCAACGCGGTCATCGCTGTCCGCTACGACGCCACGGAGATCATGTCCGGCGTGTCTGAAGTGCTTTGCTATGGGACCGCGGTGCGCGTGGCGCCGCGACTCGCAAAGAACCCGTGACAAGCACGCGCCGAAGTTGCAGTTTTGGCGCGTGACAGGTTCGCCGAAGGACCTCCACGACGGCGCCGCGGGCTTCACCGGCTCGACCTCGGACGCCGCGCGATTGTCGGCGGCGCTCGCCGGCCGGTATCGCATCGAGCGCGAGCTCGGCGCGGGCGGCATGGCCACGGTGTACCTCGCCGCCGACCTGCGTCACGACCGCAAAGTGGCGATCAAGGTTCTCAAGCCGGAGCTGGCCGCCGTGCTCGGCGCCGACCGGTTTCTCGTCGAGATCAAGACGACGGCTGCGCTGCAGCATCCGCACATTCTTCCGCTGTTCGACAGCGGCAGCGCGGACGGCTTCCTGTTTTACGTCATGCCGTACGTCGAAGGCGAGACGATTCGCGAGAAGCTGAATCGCGAGACGCAGTTCGGAGTCGACGAAGCGGTACGCATCGCGCGCGAAGTCGCCGACGCGCTCGACTATGCGCACCGGCACGGCGTCATTCATCGCGACGTCAAGCCCGAGAACGTGCTGCTGCACGACGGCCGCGCGATCGTCATGGACTTCGGCATCGCACTGGCGCTCTCCGTGGCTGGCGGCGGACGCATGACCGAGACTGGCCTCTCGCTCGGCACGCCGCATTACATGTCGCCCGAGCAGGCGACGGCGGAAAAGGATCTCACGCCGCGCTCGGACATCTATTCACTCGCCAGCGTGCTGTACGAGATGCTGTCGGGGCAGCCACCGCATGTGGGCGGTTCCGCGCAACAGGTGATCATGAAGATCATCACCGAGCCGGCTGCGGCGGTGGCCACGCACCGCAAATCGGTGCCGCCGAACGTCGCGGCGGCGGTCGCCAAGGCGCTCGAGAAGCTTCCGGCAGATCGCTTCGACACGGCCAAGGCGTTCAGCGATGCGCTGGTCGATCCGTCGTTCACGGCCGACGTCACCGTCGTCGCTCCGGATGGCGCACGCGGACGAGCCGCCGTATCGCGGATCGCGTTCATCGCCACCGCGGCAGTGGCTATTGTCGCCCTGGCGGGATTGCTCTGGTCGCTGCGCCGAACACACACCACGCCCGAGGAGCCGGTTGTGCGTGTGTTGGTCGATCTGCCGCCGGGCGACCGAATGTATCCGGCAGCCGGTGGATCCACGGTGGCGATCGCGCCGCAGGGAGATCGTGTGGTGTTCGTCGCGCAGGGGCCGAGCGGCGCTCACATGATGATTCGGCGAACGAGCGAGTTCACAGCGCGCGACCTCACATCCGCGGTAGTCTCTCAGCCGGTGTTTTCCCCTGACGGACGCTGGGTTGCTTTCGTCGATGGCAATCGGCTCGCCAAGGTATCGGTCGATGGCGGGTCGAGCGTTTCGCTGGGGGAGAGTCCGCTGATTCGTGGGCTGGTATGGACGGAGCGCGATACCATCCTGATCGGATCTGACCTAGGCCTGTTCATGGTGTCGAGCAAAGGCGGCACGCTGCGCCGGCATCCCGCCGTCGATTCGACCAAGCCCGCGCTGTATCCGGCGCTCCTCAGCGATGGAAAGACGGTTGCGTACACGACTGGTGGCATCTCGTCCGCGCGCCAGATCGTGATCACGTCGCTCGCGACGCGAAAGAGCACCGCCCTCGAGATTGCCGCGGCCACCGTGCTCGGCATGCGTGAGGGACACCTACTCTATGTCACCGCGAGCGGGGAGCTCGATGGCGTGCCGCTCGACTTGGATAAGCAGCGCACCACCGGCGACGCGATCCACCTCGAGACGGGGATCCGGCTCTCCGCCGCGGGCCAGGCGCTCGTATCACTCTCGGCGAACGGCTCCCTCTGGTTCGTCACCGGGCAATCGCTGGGGCATCTCGTCCACGTGTCGCCGACCCACCCGGAGACGCCGCTGTTCGACGAGCTCCGGGCATTCAAGAATCCTCGTTTTTCGCCGGACGGGCAACGAGTGGCGGTCGAAGTGAGCGGGGCGGTCAAGAACGCCATCTGGGTGTACGACCGGGTGAACCACACGTTCTCGCCGTTGACGTCGGAGCAGACGGCGAGCTTCCCCGAGTGGTCCCCGGACGGAAAGCGCGTGTTGTTCCGCGCGGGATCCGCAAGCGAATTGGGGATCTTCTGGCAACCCATCGACGGAAGCAGTCGCGCCGAGTTGCTGTACAAGCCCGAGGACGTGTTCAACGAGGCCCTGCTGTCACCCGACGGCAAATGGCTGATCTATCGGACGGCGCCCGGCGTACACAACCGGGACATCTACGCCGTCGCGCTCGGCGGCGACAAGAAGGCAAAGCTGCTGGTTGGCGGGCCGGCCCAGGAGTCTCACCCGCGCGTGTCGCCGAACGGCAAATGGATCGCGTATCAGTCCAACGAGAGCCAGCGATACGAGGTATACGTGCGTCCGTTTCCGAATGTCGACGCAGGCGCGCGGGTACAGGTGAGCACGCAGGGTGGCGCCGAGCCGCTGTGGTCGAGGTCCGGGACGACGTTGTTCTATCGCTCGCTGACGGGCGGCGTGGAGTCGGCGACCGTTGTGGCAGGCACGACCTTCGAAGTGAAGGAGCGTCGCACGGTTTTGCCGCCGGCCGACTATCTGACCGACATCTCGCACGCGAGCTACGACCTCTGGCCCGACGGCAACGGATTCCTGATGGTCAAGCCGACCGGGGGTGAGACGCGCCCCACGCTCGCGTACAACTGGGGACGCGAATTGCGGGACAAACTTTCTGCCGGCAAGAGGAATTGAACTACCCGACGGCGAAACGGCCGAGCTCCGAGACTGCCGGCGGCCGAGCCTTCCAAAATCCGAAACTGCCGAACGCCGAGGCCGCGAGACTGCCAAACTCCGAAACGGCCGAACTCCAAGACTGCCAAACTTCCGCAGTCTCGGAGTCAGGCACGAATCGCCCAGCGTCGCTCGATTGAGTCGCGCCTAGCGCGGCGGCTTCGACCCCGGCCGGGCAAGCGCGTACATCTCCCAGGCGATGGTCTTGTACAAGCCCCACGGGTCGTCGCCCACGACGTAGAGATCGAAGTGGCCGCGTCCGTCGACGTAGCGGAAGTCGGTCTTCGCCCCGAGCCCCTTCATCGTCGCTTCGAGCGCGTGCGCCGAGCCGTCGAGAAAGAACGTGTCGGCCGAGCCCACGGTGAGGTGGATCTTGCCGTCGAGGTCGCGCTTGAGCTCCGGCCAGTTGCGACGCAAACGCTCGGCGACGTCGTAGTGATCTTTCCAATAGGCGATCACGGCGGAGTCCACCGCGCCTGTCCCGCGATCGAACATCGGGACGGGGAGACCGTCGGGGCCGCGCGGTGAGAAGACCCACTCGAACGACGCGATCTGCCCGCCATACTCATTGACCACGACTTCCCGCTTCGTGTAGTCCTCGATCGAGACGAGTGCCTGCCCCTTGTCCTGCGCCAGCGGCCACGGCGAACCGTCCGGTTTGCGATAGACGTTTGCGCCGCGCGCGTAGAGGTCTAGACCCAAGAAATTGTGGAAGTCGCTCGGGTCGGGCGACGTGGGCCACGCGCCACCGAACTGCTTGGGATAGTTCACCTGCAACCACAGCGCCGCCCAACCGCCTGAGGAGTGTCCCGTCAGAAACCGGCCCGACGGCTTGGCATCCATGCGGTAGCGACGCTCGAGCTCGGGGATCAGCTCGGCCGTCAACGCCTGTCCCCACGGTCCGTTGTTGACGCTGTTGACGAACTCACTCGTACCGCTGGAGCTCGACTGGTCGACCGCGACCCATATCATGGGCGGCGCCTTGCCCATCTTCATCTCATTCCAGCGCGCGACGCCGACGTCGTGAAGAGAACGCAACGAGCCGCCGAAGCCCTGGGTGTAGTACACGGTCGGATAGCGCTGGCCGGGATGCGACGCGTAGTCCGGCGGCGTCACCACCCATCCGTGAAGTGTTACCGGCCGACCCCAGAAGCCGGTGAGCGCGGGGCTGGTGAAGTCGAAGGCGTGGATGTCGGCCTTGGCCGCCGGATAGATGTCTCTCATCGCCGCCGTCACGTTGGACAGCGGCTGCAGCGGATCGGATTCGGGGACGACGGTCGCAAGCGTCAGCAGCTCGGTCGCGTCGCCGGGCAGGTCCATCTCCATGACTCCACTCACCAGATCGCCGGGGCCACGCGACGTGTAGTTGTAACTGTGGTCGCGATCGAGCACCGCTTGCACCGCGTAGCGACCGGGCTCGAGGTGCGAGAAAGGCGCGGGAAACGCCGTGACGTCGGCGTCGAGATCGACGGTGGCGCCGGGCTCGAGGCGCGCCACTTCGCGCGCGGCGATGCTGGACGCGTGCGTGTCGATCTGGTCCATGTCGACCCGCGTGACCGGCCGTTTGTCGCCGGCGCCGAGCAGCTTCGCGAAGACGAGCAGTCGCCCGGAGACCGGCGTCGCCGAGGCTTGGCCCAGGCTCACGTGAAATACGACCGGGTGGCGGGAAGATTGTGCGTCGCCTTCCGTCGTGGCGAGCACGAGAAAGAGCGCGACCGCGAATGAAGGCCGTTGGCCCATACGGCTCAAGTGGTTGGTACGAAGGAACAGACGTGAAATTCCGGCTCAGCTGGACAATGTCCGCGAGCAAACCGCAACAGCCGCATGCCAGCGCTGGCACAGGATCGGAATTTCGAGCGTACGGAAGCAAATTCCAAATCCATGGCATCGATGAGCGGTTCGCCGACGGGGCGAATTGAAGCGATCTGGCTCAAGCGCGCCCATCGCGGCCCGATGGACGCGGTGCCTTCGGCTACGGCCGTGGAAGGTCAGGGACTGCTGGGCAGCGTCGATCGCAGCCGGCGGCGGCAGATCGCGATCATAGATCTCTCGGCGTGGAGAACCGCGCTCGAGGAGATTGGCGGCGACGCCGATCCGTCGACGAGGTGATCGACGGGCTGCGCGACGCGATGCGTCCGCACTGGCGCGGCGGCGTGTTCGGCCAAGTCCTGTCCGGCGGCGTGATTCGCGTCGGCGATCCCGCGATTTGGGAAGAGCCGGCGAACTAATAGCTGCGTCCGCGCTCAGTCGCTCTTCAACGCCACCATCGGATCCGCTCGCGCCGCGCGCCAGCCGGGAATCGCGCTCGCCGACATCGCCACGACAATCACCATCCCCGCCACGAGCCCCAACACACCGGGATCGCTCACCGATTCACGAAACAACAACGGCTGCAACCACCGCCCCGCCCCGAGCGCGATCACCACACCGAGCACCACGCCGCCCGTCGCAACCGTGACCGCCTGGCTCATCACCAGTCGCAGGAGGCCGAGCGTTTGCGCGCCGAGCGCGATCCGCACGCCGAACTCGTGGCGACGCTGGGCGGCTTGATAGCCGATTACGCCATACAGCCCGACCGCCGCGACGACGAGCGCCAGCGCGCCGAACGCCACGAACATCGACGCGCCGACCTTCCACGATCTCCACTGCGCGTCGACTACGTTCTCCAGCGGCGTCGCCGTCACGTACGCCTGCCCCGGCATCTCGCGCTGGAGCGCGCGGCGCAGTCGCTCGGCGGTCGTCGCGACGTCGCCGTTCACTCGTACGAAGATCCGGTTTGCCGGATGCATCGGCGGTTGCACGTCCGACAAGTAGTAGGTGAATCGCTGCTCGTCCGAGATGCTCGTCGCCGCGACGTCCTCGGCGACGCCGACGACGGTTGTGCATGGCGCGTTCGCGCCGACGTGGATGCACTGGCCGAGCGGATCGCGTCCCGGCCACAATGCGCTTCCCATCGCCTCGCTCACGACCGCGGCGAGCGGCGCGTCGAAGCGATCGCGCTCGTCGAGCGCGCGGCCGCGCACGATGCGCGTGTCCAGCGTCTTGAAATACTCCGGGCTCACGACTTGCGAAATGAATTGGCCGAGCCGTGCGAGGGAGTCGATGCCGTCGACGTGGAGGTCGCGAGTGCTCGTGGCGAATGGAAGGTTGTCCACTCGCGCCGCTGCGGCGACGCCGGGGACGTTGCGCGCGGTCTCGAGTAAATGCTCCCGGAATGCGTCGCGCGTCGTCGAGTCCATCGCGAAGCCGCGATAGTTCGGCGTTACGACGACGACGGGCTCGGGATTCCATCCCAGGTGAACCGAGCGCGCGTTCGCGAAGCTGCGCACGAAGAGGCCCGCTCCCACCAGCAGCACCACCGACAGCGTTCCCTGCACAACGAGCAACGTCGCTTGCAAGCGCGCGTGCTGAACGACGCCTCCTCGCGCGCCGGCGCGCAGCGCGGTGAGGATCGTGCCGCGCGCGAGTGTCAGCGCAGGAACGATGTAGGTCGCCACGCCTGCGGCCAATGCCAATGCCGCGGCCGTCAACGCGGTACGCCAATCGACGGCGAAGCTATTCGCATTTGCGCCGGCGAGTGATGCGAGCGCGATTGACACCGCCTGAGCCACCACGATTCCCGCTACGCACCCGAGCATTGCCAACAACAAGCCCTCGGCGGCGAACGCGCTCGCCAACCGACCTGCATTCATGCCCATCGCGATCCGCACCGCGAGCTCGCGACGGCGGCGGAGCTGCCGCACGAGAAGAAGGTTCGCGATGTTGGCGCACGCGATCAGCAGCACGGCCGCCGCGACTCCGGTGACCCAGAAGAGCGTCTTCGACTCGATGCCGGCGTCAGGGCCGGCGAGCGTGCGGAGGGCACCGGCGATTGCGCGCGGGTGGGCGATCTCCGACGGCGCCGTGCTGGGAAGCTGCATACGCTGCTTCTCGCGGCTCGCGATGAACGCGTTGGTCAGGTCGGCGGTCGCTCGAGTGGCGCTCACGCCCGGCTTGCGCCGCACCATGACGTTCATCCACGTCCAGTTGTACTTCGTGGCGAACGACTGCGCGTTGCCCTGATTGAGACCGGAGGCGAGCGTCGTGATCGGGACGAACGCCGACGGCGGTTCGCCTTCCGAGACGCCGACGAAATCCTTCGGTGCCACCCCGACGATCGTCGTCACGAGCGGGCCGACGCGCAGCTCTCGGCCGATCACGTTCTGGCCGCCGAATTCGGTTTGCCAATACGCGTAGCCGAGCACGGCGACGTTGGCGCCGCGCGGCAGCGCGTCTTCGCTCGTGCCGAAGAATCGGCCGGCGCGAGGGCGGGCGTCGAAGAAATCGAAGAACGACGCGCTGACACCGGCCACCATGCGCTCACGGGCCGACTCGCCGTCACCGAGTGCGAGCGGCTCTTCGGTGAACGCGGCGAATTGGGCGAAGGGTGTCGAGCTTCGCTCGAGGTCGAGGTAGGTCGTGTACGGACCTCTCGATCGCGTCGTCGTTTGACCGCGCGCGGTGGTCTGGAAGTACACGCGGTGCACCGCGCCCGGATCGCGCAGGTACGCGAACGGGCGAAACATCAGCCGGTCGATCGCGCCGAGCATCGCCGCGTTCGCGCCGATGCCGAGTCCGAGCGTCAGCGTGACGGCGAGCGTGAACCCGGGTGAGCGGAGTAGACCGCGGGCGCTGTGCCGCAGATCGCGTCCGAATGCTTCGATTGCGGTCGTGAACGGGAGCATCCGAGTCTCGTGTTGGCGCGGCGATGCAAGCACGCCACGGGTAGACAGCGCCGCCCCGACGAAAGTTTGAACAGAAACGGGGATGACCGGTGCAGGCCGCGAACTCCGTTTCGAATACGGGACATCTTCGGACGGATCGGGCACGTATGCAAAGACGCGAGTTCATAGCCGCGGTAGCATCGGCCGGCGCGGCCCTGACTCTACCAGCGAGCGGTCACGCGGAGACACCAGACGCGCGGCGCCGTCAGCAGCGATCGTTTTGGGTCGACGCCCAGGGAGAGCCGTCCGGACTCCACGAAGGGCCCGGCGGGCACGACACGGCGACGCCGCAGCTCGTTGAAGCCATCCGCCAACGCCGGCTCGACGTCCTCAACGCCACTGTCGCGGAACCGGGCAACGGTCCCGATCGATTTCGCGTGGCGATCGACGGCATTGCGTACTTCAATCGGCTCATCAACGACAATCCCGCGGTCTTCGCCCGAGTCGAGAGGGTTGCCGATATCCATGCCGCACGCGCGGCCGGGAAATTGGCGATCATCTACAACTTCCAGGACACGTCCCCGCTCGAGGGTGACGCCGCTCGCGTTGCGACCTTCGCCGCGCTCGGCATCAAGGCGATGCAGCTCACGTACAACAAACGGAACCTCTGCGGCGACGGGTGTCTCGAGCATGACAATGCGGGTCTCTCCGACTTCGGCCGCGAGGTGATCGCCAAGATCAACGAAGCGAAGGTCGTGCTCGACCTCAGTCACTCCGGGCAGAAGACGATCGCCGAAGGCATCGCCGCGAGCACGGCACCTCCGGCGATCACTCACAGCGGGTGCCGATCGCTCATCGACCTGCCGCGCAATACGTTCGACGCCGAAATGCGCGCGCTCGCCGACAAAAGGGGCGTCTTCGGCGTCTATCTCACGCCGTTCCTCACCATTCAGGGCCAGCCGCAGCGCGACGATCTGTTCCGCCACCTCGAGCACGCGGTAAACGTGTGCGGCGAGGACCACGTCGGCATCGGCACGGACAATCCCCTGCTCGGATTCGAGATCAACGACCAGAGTCGCAAAGAGCAGCGCGAGTTCTATGAGAGCCGCGCCAAGCGCGGCATTGCCGCACCGGGCGAAGCCGCCGACAAGTTCAACATGGTCGAGGGCTACAACGACGCCTCTCGCTTTGAACGCCTGGCGCGCGATCTCGCGCGCCGCGGTTGGAGCTCGACGCGCACTGAGAAAGTGCTCGGCGGGAATTTTATGCGCCTGTTCGGCGAGGTGTGGCCGGCCGAGAGCTGATTGCCAACAACCGTTAGGCAATTGCGGGCAACAGCAACAGCTGAATCGCGGATGCGCGCGGATCGGTGAAGATCCGGGAGCTCTACCCATCCGCGAGCATTCGCGATGCGGCTGTTGCAGTTTCCTCGCGAATGGTTCAGAGATGACCAGTGGGCCAGGCGGCCTGCGTCACGTATCCAGGCATCTCGCGGAGGCCAGGGGTTTGCCTTGGCGGTCAGTGCTAACCAAACGATGGAACCTTGCTCGTGGCCCGAAATGAAGGATCAGGCCGATCGGGAGCCGGGTGACGATCAGGTAGCTGAGCATCTGCCTGAACGAAAATCGGGACAAGACTTCGGTCGCTTTAATTTCCAAAACTAGCTTCTTGTCGATAAGCAGATCGAGTCTTTGGCGAGAGATCGATTTGCCCTTGTAGTACACATCAACGAATACTTCGCGCTCAACGGTATGACCCCGGGAGCCCAATTCCTCGGCTAGAGCTGCGGCGTACACGGACTCGAGCAGGCCGTAGCCCAGCGCGTTGTAGACTTCGAAGAAAGCGCCGATGACCGAACCAGTAAGGCCCTGCTCAATGAGGTGCGGGGGATGTCGCATACCAAACAAGATTCGGTCTTCCTCCCGCAGACCCGCCACCCAAAGACCGCCATCAACATGGTTTCAGCTCATCGTCCCTTTATCCGCGCGCGTCCGCGAATCTGCTGTTGTCGTTGCTTTTTGCTCTTCTTCCTTAAGGCACCACGCGCGCACCGCCGAGCGTGTACTTCGTGATCCAGTCCTGCTCGCGCTGCATCTTATCGAGCTGGTGGTAGTACTCGGCGAGTCCGTGCCCTTCGCGCGGATAGAACACGAGCTCCACGGTCTTGCCACGGTCCTTGAGCGCGCGGTAGAACTCCATCGACTGGCCGATCGGCACGCGTTGATCGCTGCCGCCCTGCTGAATGAGCAGCGGCGTCGTCACGTTGTCGACGAACGTGATGGCCGAGCGCGCGCGGTAGAACTCGAGCGTCTTCTGCGTCGGGATGCCGCTGAAGAATGTCCCGATGTAGCCGGGGATGTCCGTCGTTCCGTACATGCTCTGCAGGTCGGACAACCCCGCGCCCATCCGCGCCGCCTTGAACCGACTCGTCTGGCTCACGACCCACGCAGTCATATAGCCGCCGTAGCTCCATCCCTCGAAGGCCATCTTCGAC